>JAPPII010000011.1 GCA_028820845.1 Candidatus Poribacteria bacterium | reverse complement strand
TCGTGCATTTCGCAGCTATACTCATTACTGCTAAAAAAATGTAAACACTACCTAATCTCAAAAACCTTAGTTGACTAAATTTGTTATTCATTCTATGATCTTCGTTAATAAGAGTGTGTATAGCGGAAAAATGCTGCCCGCGCAGTTTCCGTAACTTTAAAATTGAATCCAATAGAACAAGAATGCAGAACGAAGTTAGGAATTTTTATACCACAAAAGTGCTTTTACGTACACATGAAACTCACGGTGTATGTCCGGTTTTTGTGCACGCCCACTCTACTTTTTCATCAACGATCTCCGCTGCTAACGATCAGTTAACCCCCCCCCCCCCACTTTACAAGTATTAAGCAATATTTTCACAATGTAGTATTAGTAATTGTCGCTGTGCTGCATTCTGCGCGCCAGCACGCCCTTCGTCTTGAACGGAGTGTCGCGTTGCGGGCTATTTTTGTTGCATTACGGTTTACCCGGGACATGTTATCTCTGTCTAACCATGCCGGATTTTGGACAAATTCTCCAAACCTGCATATCAAATCTACCTAAATACCTAAGGAGGTATTCAAAATTGAAGAAAGTTTTTTACATTTGTCTCGCGCTTCTCACAATTATGTTCAGCAGTTGGCTGAATGTTGCTGCCGCGCAGAACGTGAACATTCCTGATGCAAATTTAGAAGCGGCTGTACGCAATGTCCTCGGGAAAAGAAGTGGCACTCTTACACAAGCGGATATGGAACGTTTGGAATTCCTGGACGGTGACAATCGCGGGATAATCAGCCTCACCGGACTCGAACACGCAATAAACTTAAAGGATTTACTGATTTGGCGTAATGAGATCAGTGATATCAGCCCCCTCACAGGTCTGAAAAATCTAACCTTCTTAGCTATCGGAGAAAACCAGATCAGTGATATAAGCTCCCTCGCCACTTTGAAAAATCTAACGACGTTATATCTCGGTGGCAATGCGATTAGCGATATCAAACCCCTTATGGGATTGACAAATCTCACACGTTTAGGTCTCTTTTACACTACAATTAGTGATGTGATGCCTCTCGCCGCTCTAAAAAATCTTACGTGGCTACATCTTGGCGGTAATGCGATTCGTAATATTAAGCCCTTGGCGGGATTGAGAAATCTCACAGAATTATATTTTTGGGATAACAAGATTAGCAATGTGGCACCCCTGAAAGGTTTGACGAATCTCACACGGTTAGATCTCAGTACCAACGCGATTAAGGATGTGAGCCCACTTTCTGGTTTGAAAAATCTTACGAAGTTACGGTTGCAGTGGAATTCCATCAGTGATGTCAAGCCCCTCGCAACCCTACGAAACTTAGCGATCTTAGATCTCCGAGGCAATCAGATTCGGAGCGTCCGTTCGCTTGAAGGATTAAGAAACTTAGACACATTGATTCTGGGTTCTAATCCCATAACTGTAAACGTCCCACTGACCGTAACGGAACCGATGCCCTTGAACCGTGGTCAATTTGCTGTGTTTAGTCGCGATCGCGATCGTTCTATTGCAGGGAAGGTGAAGATCATCTATCAGAATTGGCAGGCGTTTATCAACGCGAATCCTGTGATTACGAAACCCCCTAAAGAGAGTGAAGGCCAGGGCGGTTTCGGTGGATTGTTAGAACGCGTTAACGAAACGCTCGATAACTTCAGAACAGAAGGTTTCGGGGGCACGCTTGAACTGATTGCACATCCGGGGACCAAACTGGAGTTCGGGGATCTCGTCATGAGTGAAATTATGTGGGGACGGCACGGAACACCAGCGGACAACCTGTGGGTAGAGTTTTACGCCCCGCGGAAACGCATCACCCTTCAGGCAAATCGTTACGCCTTGCTGGCCACGGGCAAATACTTGGACAGAGAGGTAATCCCGAAAACAGAACACTATGCGGGATGGCGGGTGATAGATAGAGCGCGTAATGCCTCAGCTCGATCCCAGGTCTCTTGGCGTTTGCCGGGGCTGAGCAGCGGCACAGTGCGGGACCAACCGCCCGTCTCTATGCGCCGAGAAATCTCTTATGAGACAGGAAATGTCCCCAATGGCAGTCTTGCGAGCAGTTGGACAGCATCAAATGGACAGATCAACTTACAACCTCCGAGTCACGGTTCACCCGGGGCACAAGGTGGCACACAGGTGCTCGTGGCTGCCGCTCGGCGTCCGCCTATGTACTGGGTCGCCCCGACCCCGGGGAGGCTGCAGCGGCTCGTAGGGGAAGACGTTGAGACCCTGGTGCCGAGTGTTGAGCATATCACGAGCGTTGCTGTAGATGCGGGAAACGGTAAAGTCTATTTCACGGCGCAAACAGGCGATACATCTGGAAAAATCTATCGAGCAAACCTTGACGGCTCTCACCTTGAGACGCTGGCATCGCTCCAAACAGGCGTTCCGCTGGATCTCGCTATTGACGCGACCGGTCGGAAACTCTATTGGACAGATTCGCTGGGGCGGATCCGGCGCGCGAACTTCAACGGGAAGGCGGTTAAAAACTTAATTCAGAACCTAAATTCGCCGGAAGCCATTGATTTGGATGTGGCGGGGGGTAAACTGTATTACGCTGAACAAGACGGTCTCTGGCGCGCCAACTTTAACGGGAAAAATCGGGAAGAACTCGTTTCAGCCGTGGTGGCACCCGGACGTATGTCCGTCGTCAACGGTAAGATCTATTGGACAGAAAAGATAGACGCGAAGAAAGGGAGGATCAAACGTGCGAATCTTGACGGCACAAAAGTTGAAGAGATCATCTCAATACGGAGCGTTCCCTTTGGCATTGCCGCTGACAGTGTAGATGGTAAGTTGTACTGGACAGATTCCGGCGGAAGAATCCAGCGTCTGAACCTCAAGAATTCAAAGATTCAAACTGTTGTTACAGGCTTAGATACACCAGGAGACTTTACCCTAGGCATAAAACCCGTAATAGCTCCGGCTGCACCACGCCACGCAGTGGCCGGGTCAACGAACCTCGAAACGACTCAACTCTTCGCAAATTATCCAAATCCGTTTAATCCGGAGACATGGATACCCTATCAGTTAGCAACTGACACAAACGTACAGATTCTTATTTACGACCCGCGTGGGACAGTCGTTCGTCGCTTAGAATTGGGATACCAGCCCCGAGGCTATTACACTGTGCGACATCGTGCCGCCTATTGGGATGGTCGTAACAGTTTAGGTGAACCAGTTGCAAGTGGTATCTATTTCTATCAACTCCAAGCAGATGAGGTCTCATTGATGCGGAAAATGCTTATCATAAAGTAGACTCTTCCTGATGAATGTGCGTTCCACGCGAGCATAAGTAACAAAATAATCAGTTAAAAGAGAGTATTGATGCGTCAACATCGTTAAGTTGAACAATACTCTCTTTTTTTGAAGAAAAACGATGTGGTTTGTAACTAAAAACGAAAGTTAGGGATAAACAATATACATGATTTTCCTTTGCATTTCTGCCATATAGCTGCTAAAATATAGGATGTATGCTTTCAGACCGTGGCTTGCGTGCAAAGAATTAATAAGGCCTACGCGTCTAAAAAGCATCGAAAAACGAAAATATTTTGGAAAAGGTCAACAGTAATTTTTTATGAACATACTTCCTTTACGCGGGCATCTTTTGAGTGACATTCGCAGGTATCTAAAACGGACTCTTAGCAAGTTCGCTCTGTTTCTGCTAATTATACAAATTGGTTCCCCTGTGTCGCTTTTTGCGGAAGACTCTCCTCCCGATAACCCTACTACTCATACAGAAACGACACCCAAAGCTCAAAATCCTTCAGAGCAATTGTCCACATACAGATTGCAGATCGGGGATAGTTTTGTCGTTACCGTTGATGGCTATCCGGAATATAGTATGGACAGGATTCCAGTGCCAATTCAACAAGACGGTTATGTTTCCTATCCGCTTATTGGACTCATCAAGGTGACGGGTCTCACTGTTTCCGAGCTTCAAGCCGAGATGCAGTCTGCTTTTTCAGCACAACTTCCGACGGCGCGTGTGTTTGTGACCCTCATGGAACCGAAGCGTACGATTCTCGTTTTCGGCGCGGTTACGATGCGTGGTCGAGGAAATCTGCATGTCTTTGAAGTCGGACAAGTTTATCTGCTCCAAGCGTTGGCATCGGCAGACATCATCTATGAAACCGCCGATCTCAAGAACATTTATATCTGGCGTGATGGGAAGCTTCACCAAAAGGTTGATTATCTCCAACTGATTGACGATGGCGGTCCCGATATTCCTTTAGAAGATCACGATACTATCTTTGTTCCTTCCATTTATCAACAGCGGTCTGTGCGCGTTATAGGTGCCGTGACCTCCCCGGGTGTCTATCGTATAACAGTCCCGGAAGTACCAGCGATTCAGGTGCTGAATCTCGCTGGCGGGTCGAGATCGGAGTTTGCGGATCTGAACAACGCAGAAATCATCACCAGTGAAGCACGGATTTTGGTGGATCTGTCTGAAGAAGATACCACTGTTATGTTATCCCCTGGGGATACGTTGTACATCCCGCTTGCCGATGCGAAAATAAGTGTTACGGGAGCAGTGAAGAAACCGGGGCAATACGTGATTACTGAACCCGTGCCTTTAAGAGAGGCTATCGTCATGGCGGGTGGGTTTGACGAAACCAGAGCGAATCCGAAAAAATGCATTTTAACGCGGGCGGATGGAACAGAAGAGGAGATAAACTTCGACCTCGTGCAGTCGGAGATTTATCTACACCCGAAAGATCAATTCCGAGTCCGTGAACGGCTCCGTTTAGATTGGCGAATCATTACATCTACTATATCATTTGTGAACCTACTTTTTAACATTTTGGCAAGATAGATTAGAGGTTAAGGTTAGAGATGCGAGAGACCACCGATAAACACCTTGAAGAAATTAGAGAAATCCGATTATCAGATTACTTTTGGATCCTCTTTCGGAACAAGTGGAGTGTCCTTCTCATTTTTGTGCTTTCTGTTTTTGGGGGATTCCTCGCAACCGATTTTACGGCACCTGTTTATCAATCCGAAACAGTGATTCGTATGATAGACAGCCAACCAGCCTCGACCTTGCTCGCCCAGTTGCCGCTATCTGGACTATTGAAGGGTACCTCGTTAGGTGCCTACGCCGCCCAATTACAGTCGCGCGACCTTGTAGTTGCTCCAGCAGTCCGGCAGCTGAGAGCGGAAGGACTACTTGAACCGTTACCTGTCCATCGGGCGCGATCTCTGGTGTGGTTTGCCAATTTGCTCAATATTGAACTCGATCCAAATGCTACAGAACAAGGGGAGCTTACGATCACTGAATGGGAAGATTTCTTCATCAAGACCCTCATTGACGAGCAGTTAAAGGTCGAAGAGGTCCTTGATAGAAACGTGATTACTGTCACTGTGAAACAGCGAACGCCAGAACGGGCGCAAAATTTAGTCAATAGAATCGCAGCCGTATTTCAGGGAGTCGTGGAAGCAGAAACAGCTGAACAGATGGATTGGTGGCAAAAACCGTTCCCGCAGACTCTGCTGAATCAGACAAAGGCGAGCCTCACAAACGCCATAGAGGAGCTATTTGCATTTCAGCAAGAACACCCTGAGATTACTTTAAACGCGGAAGGCGGCATACAAGCACAAATCATTCTGGCACTCCAAGTCAGAGAACACGAATTGATTAACCTTTTAGCGGGCGCTGAATTGAAACTCGCTTCTTATGAAGAAGAGTTAGAACAACTATCAGAAGATGTAATTTCGGAGACAGTTGCGCAGAACCCTTCCCATGCGAAATTGCGAGACAGCCTGAACCAGTATGAAATTGACCGTGCTGCGCTTCTCGGCAAATACGATGAGACGCATCCTGAAGTCACCTCTGTAGATGAACAAATCAGGGAAACAAAGGCACGGCTCGCTACAGAAGAAAAAAAGATAACAAGCACAACATCTTCTTACAATCCGCTCTACCAAGTCCTCTCAGAGAAGGTAAATGAGGCGCAGGGAGGTCTGATTAGCCTTAAGGAACAGAAAGCGGAAGTCACCGCCCAAATTGCGGCACACCTCACCGAGTTACGAGAATGGTCGCCTGACCAATTGAAGTTCTATCAACTCAAGCGAGATATTGAAATCTACAACGCGCAAGTAATCGCTTTAGAGACGAGAATGACGGAGTCTGAGATTTTCTCCGAAGCACGCACGGAAAGTATCAAGGTTTTGGACGAGGCGCGCGCGCCCGAAGAGCCGCTGAAGCCTCGCCTCAAACTTAACCTCGCTTTGGGGGCTTTTGTCGGCATGCTCTTAGGTGTGACTTATGCCGTCGCAAAAAATTACTTTAAAGATACATATCTGCGATTAGAGGAGGCAGTGCGGCACCTTGATGCGATGCCTGAATCGCCAAGTTTTCTCGGTATCCTCCCGTCGATAAAAAAACGTCGAGTTTACCGACTGCCACTCATCGTTCACGATGCGCCGCAATCAAGGTCAGCGGAGGCGTTTCGTGTCCTACAAGCGAAGTTACCGTTTTTGAACCCGGGTGCCCCTGTGCAAACTGTCCTCGTCACGAGTGCAACGCGTGGGGAAGGCAAAAGTACGACTTCCTCTAACCTTGCTGTTGCGCTGGCACAAAGAGGAAACAGGGTTCTGCTCATAGATGCGGATATGCGAAGACCCTCGCAGCACAATACCTTTCCAACAGGTGAACCGCTTGAATCTGAGGACGCTGGAGATACTTCCCATTCTGAATCGACTGCGCTCAGTGTCGATACACGTAAGCCGGGATTGAGCGAGGCACTCATCCACTTAAATGCCGAAAACGCCGAAGACATATTGCGCACAACAATCAAGCAGACAGGGATTCCCAATTTGCATTTAGTCCCCAGTGGCACTGTCCCACCCAACCCGATTGAACTTCTCAACTCAGAAATGATGACGCATTGGTTGGAACTCGCAAAATCGGAATATGATGTGATCGTCATCGACTCACCGCCAATCCGCGCTGTGGCGGATCCGATGATTCTGGCAAACATCGTCGATGTTATCGTCTATGTTTTTGACATCACGAAAACCCGACGGGCTGATATACTCACGGGTATACGGGATTTGACAGAAGCCTTTCCAACGAAAGGGATCGGTGTGCTTTGCAATATGATTGATCCGAAACAGGCTAAATCCTACGGCTACTATAGTCGCCATGCCGATGCCTATAGGCTCGGTAACGACGAGAGTGAACCTTAAAGCGTGCGGTTAGAAACCGCACCTACCAATCCCTGCACGAGGTTAAGGGTCCATTTTTCCCAAGCTCGCGGGTGGGCGTGATCTTCCGACAAATCCAGCGAGGACAACCATCGTTAAGATATAGGGCAAACTATGTAGAAGTTGGACTGGTACCTCCCATCGGTTTGCGAGTTCCAAAGCTGTCGCGAACCCAAAGAGGCAGCACGCTGCGACCCCGCTCAAAGGTCGCCAATTTCCGAAGATTACCGCCGCGAGGGCGAGATATCCGCGTCCTGCTGTCATCCCTTTTGTAAAATAGTGGACTTCAGATGCCAAAAAACACCCACCAATTGCTGCCAAGACACCACTTAACAGAACACCGAAGTATTGCCATTTTGTTCGGCTCAGACTCATTGCTGCGAGTGCCTCGGTGGATTCACCGGCGGCACGCAACCGCAAACCCCACGGTGTTTTAAACAAGAAGATATGACTTACCACCATCAATACGGGTAATAGATAGACGAGAAAACTATAAGCACCGATAAAGGGTAACTTCCATTGTGGAAGACCGCCGACCTGTTCAGGCGTAGGGACGAGGAACTCCGTGATGCCTAACGCCAAAATGTTAATTGCGATTCCAGTGACGATTTGTTCTGCCCGAAAAGTAATAGTCGCAATAGCATGTAACAAGGCAAAAAGGAATCCGAAACCCATCGCGACGAGCAGCCCGATCCATGTTGAACCTGAAATCTGTGTTCCGATAACGTAGCCAAACGCTCCGATGAGCATCATCCCTTCAAGCGCAAGGTTAATCACTCCAGAGCGTTCGGAGTAAATTCCGCCGAGTGCGGCGAACCCTAACGGTGTTGCCATTCGCAAAGTGGTGGGGATTAAGTCAAGCATCAATTCCTTCTCCGCGAAATACCTTCTGTGCAAACTAACCAGATAATCAATACACCTTGCCCAGCAAGAAACAACCCTCGCCGGATCTCCAACAAAATTTCGATATCTAAGGCGACTTTATTCAACAATCCAAACAAGACAGCAGCCACCAAAATACCAAAAGGATTATTTCTCCCCAAGAGGGCGACTGCAATACCCGTGAAACCCCATCCCGATGAGAAGTTATCCAAAAACCGATATCGGTATCCTAACACCTCAGCGACTCCGGCTAATCCTGCGACGGCTCCACTTAATGCCATTACCCAGACGGTCACAGTTCGCGGGTTAATCCCGCCATAGGCGGCAACATCTGGCGCGTTTCCTAACAACCGGAGTTCATATCCCCAACGGGTGTATGTTAAGAAGATATAGCAGCACATCGCACACCCACAGGCAAGCAAGAAACTTAAATTCAGCGGATTGCTGTGGGGTAGAATTGGGAGTAGGGATGCCAATCGTGGGAGTCGCGCCGCTTCATAAATTTGAGGTGTTTGAGGTATCATCTGTCCGGGTTCTTGATATACAGACGTAACGAGGTAATTCATGAGTGCAAACGCGACGAAGTTCATCATAATCGTGTTGATGACTTCGTGTGCACCGTATCTCGCTTTTAAGAAACCCGGGATTGCACTCCATGCAGCCCCAGCAATCACGGCACTGCCGATACACAACGGAATTAGCAAAAAGCCGGGGAGGTTTAGGTGGATACCTACATAAGCAGCAGCAAATGCCCCAACGTAGAGCTGCCCCTCACAACCGATATTAAAGAGTCCACTTTTATAGGCAATCGCCACAGCAAGCCCTGTAAAAATCAGCGGTGTTGCGTTAAAGAGCACATACCCGAAATCGTCAACGCTTGAAAATGCGCTCACAAAGATGATACTGTAGAACTCAAGCGGACTCTGTCCGCGTATCTGGAGTACAATGCCACACAAGAGAAAAAACCCAGAGAGGGCGAGGAGGGGCGGTCCACAGTAATTAACAAACAGATTTTTGATTTGAGATGTTCTGCCCTGTAACAGGGAAGCGAGTGCCTTTTGGATGTTCAAGATTTTTCAATCTCTCTGCTAAAATTTGACAAAAGCGGTTAAAACATGTTATTATGGCTAATATTGAATCCATCTATAACACAACTTTTATGGTAGATATTAGAATTAATTGTACATTCTGCGCCGGTGCGGTTAGAAACCGCACCTACCGGGTCTGGGCGAAAGTGTGTAGCTATTCTTTGGATTCACCATAGTATAGCACGGGT
Organism: Candidatus Poribacteria bacterium; assembly: GCA_028820845.1. Classification (NCBI taxonomy): domain Bacteria; phylum Candidatus Poribacteria; species Candidatus Poribacteria bacterium. Next base: position 116,549 of record JAPPII010000011.1, on the reverse strand, counting down.
GCGAGATTAAAAACAATTTGAGAAAGAAACACCGAGGAAACTTTATGGAGATGAACAGCGCAAAACCGCCGCATCTTAAGACGAATCCAAAGGATCTTCCCGCCGTTTTAGGTGGAACGCCGGTCTTTGAGACATCTCCTGACGCGCCGTATCCGAAGTTAGACGAATGGAAGCAAATTACAGAAGAAGAAGCACAGATCGTTTATGAAATGACCTTACGGAACGAGCTCTCCGGTGCGTCTCCAACTGTTCAGGAATTTGAGAAAATCTGGCGTGACCGTCACCACACTCGATTCGCATTGAGCACTACGAACGGTACAGCGGCATTACAGAGCGCGATGTTTGGGGTCGGTGTTGGTCCCGGGGATGAAGTGATCTGCCCAACGTATACATGGATGGGTTCAATTACACCGGCGTTGGCATTGATGGCGACACCGGTTTTCTGTGAAGTGGATCCAAAAACACTGCTCATTGATGTGGCAGACGTTCGGAAGCGGATCACGCCACGCACCAAAGCAATCGTGGCAGTCCATCTATGGGGGAATGTGTGCGATATGGATGCGCTGATGGCACTCAGCACCGAGCGCGGAATAGCCGTTATCGAAGACTGCTCTCACGCGCACGGTGCCTCGTACAAAGGCGCGCCGTGTGGAAGCATTGGTCAGGCGGGTGCATGGAGTTTGCAAGGCAATAAACCCGTTAGCGGCGGTGAAGGCGGGATGCTTGCGACCAACGACACAGCGATTTTTGAACGTGCGTGTCTACTGGGTCAGGTCAATCGTCCGATTAGTGCTATAAGCGACGCAGCACCAGATGAATTGCGGCATCCGTATCTACCACCGATGGGACTCGGCGTTAAATTCCGTGCACATCCGCTCGCTATCGGCATCGCTTCCGTCCAACTGAAAAAACTTGATGAACTCAACGCGAACCGTCGCGCCTATATTCAAGAAATCTCGGAAGGATTGCAGGAAATTCCAGGGGTTTCGGCTGTTGAAACTTGTGAAGGCAGTGAATCAGCAGGATTCTATGGCTTCCCGATTCGATACCACGCAGCGGAAATGCACGGACTCTCAGCCCCAGCATTCGCGGATGCTCTCCGAAAAGAGGGGGTCTTGGCAAATAATAACCCTTATCCACTCCTTGTTGGCGATGGTGTCCCACTGTTTTCAGGTAGTCTGCCAACAAACAGCAATCCCTACCCACTTCTCCACACCTTGCCGCTCTTCACACACGGACTCGACATCTACGAGAACAATCGGGGTCCTCTTTGCCCGGTCGATGCGGATGGCGTGTTTGAAACTTATGCAGCCGGGGATCTGCCTGTCACCGAAAAAGCGTGTTCTCAACTGATATTTTTGCCGTTGTTGACGAAACCCGTAGCAGGTGCTGTATCGGGAATTCTGAATGCTATTCGCAAGGTCTCCTTACACAGTCACTTGATAAATGACCGAAGTTAAGGGTAGAAAATGCCCATAGAATTTTCAGCCCGAACCCGATCTAAGAATATTCAAACACTGAAGACCGAACCGTTGGATGTTTTGGTTATTGGGGGCGGTATCGTCGGCGCGGGTGTCATCCGCGATCTTGCGCTCAATGGAGGCATCAAAGCCGGTTTAATTGAACAAGGGGATTTTGCGAGCGGAACGAGCAGTGCTACCTCACAGCTGATCCACGGTGGGTTTCGCTACATCCTGAAACGCGATATTGATCTCGTCAAGCAGTCTCGTAAAGAACGTGAGATTCTTCTGCGCATCGCGCCGAACCTTGTCAAACCGATTCCTTTAGCCCTTCTCTGCTACAAAGGTGATCCGTATCCGTTGACAGGTATGCAACTCGCTGCGCACTACTATAATTCGCTCTCTAAAACAGACAAGTCAGAAAAATCAACAGCGATTCGGGACACTCAAAAGATTCAACAACTCCTCGGATCTATCGCCACGAGTACTCTAAAAGGTTGTGTTGTATTATGGGATAGCATTGTTGACGACGCGAGATTAACCCTCGTGACACTCAAAGATGCCCATCAACACGGTGCGATTATTACAAATTATGTTCGGTTCCTCGATTTCGTCAACCCACCTGATACTGCTCATAACGGCAACCATGGCTACAGGATAATCGCTGAAGATGTTATCACTGGACACCGTTTTGAAATCTCTGCCCGAAAAATTGTATCGGCGACAGGTCCCTGGAGCGACCATGTATGGCGTAAAGATCCGAGTTATGACGGGGTTCCGCGCCTCGTAACGAAGAACGCAAAAGGTGTTCACATCGTCTTACCCAGATGTGGAACAGAACACAATTCAGGGATGTATGGTTTAGTCACCTTCACACGGGGAGAAAAACAACAGGGCGGCAAACCACGCGTTATTTTTATTTTGCCCGGTGCGTATAATACTTCTATTGTCGGTACGACTGAAACGACATCTGAAGAAGAACTATCGGCGGTGCGTCCATCAGCCGACGAAGTAGCGTACCTACTTTCAGAAACGCAACGGATTTTTCCTGAAAAAACGCTCAATAATAATGCTATCATCGCTGCTTACGCAGGCACGCGTCCGCTTATCGCTGCCAATCAACAACAGCGAAGATTTTCAAAAAGCGAATTCGTTTCGAGAGAACACCTCATCACAGAAAGTCCAAGCGGGGTAATGTATTTGTACGGCGGGAAACTCACGACACATCGACATATAGCAGAAGAAACGGTAAATCGTCTTGCTTTGTCTTTGAACGTTTCTCGTCATTGCAAAACCGACACCTGTCCATTACCTAATGCGGTAGGAGAAGTGTCAAACAGAGACCAAAACCACGAGTCATACGGGAATCTTGATACGGCGCGGCTTATTAAACGGTACGGTGAAGGGTATCGCGCGATTCAAGACTTCATCAGTGCCGATCCAACGCTTGCCGAACCGATTACGCCGTCTCTGCCGTTCACAAAGGCAGAACTCCTTTACGCCTGTTGGGGTGAGATGGCGATAACGTTGGAGGATCTTCTCTGGCGACGCACTCGAATCGGTTGGACTCGAGGACAAGGTCTTGACGTCACGTCTGAGATTGCACAATTCTTAGGTGAGAAAAACAACTGGCATCAAGATAGGATCAGGGCAGAGATGGAAAAATACCGCGAACGTATCTGCTGGTTAAATGCCAATCTGTAGGACCTACAATCAATAATTGGTCTGGACCGTATAGATAACGAGGTTAGAAGACCTCGACAGCAGAGGAACACGTTAAGCACTACAGACACAGAAAAACTATGGAAGTTTATCGTTGGGAAGATCGGAAATTTGGGAAGCTGGAACCTTTACGTTTTGGCGCAGAACGCGACTTTGAGGACCTGCTCGAAAAAGACGCAACGCTGGTCCTTGGTGAACCACTTTGCGTCATCAGCAGACAACCCCCGCTGAGTACATCAAAACAGAAAATTGACTTGCTGGCACTTGATCGACAGGGCAATTGCGTAATTATTGAACTCAAGCGCGGGAAACCTTCCCGAACAGCGATCACCCAGATTCTCGAATACGCCGCTGGGGTTTCTCAGCTCTCTTACATAGAATTAGAGCAGCTCGCTTATCGATGGTGCCAACAACAGGGTAAAGAGTTTTCGTCACTTACGGCACTTCACAGTGAATTCTTTGAATACGAACCGGGCGATATTCGACCCTCGGCATTCAATCAACGGCAGCGATTAGTCCTCGTCTCGGAAGGGGTCGATACACGCGTTTTGGAAGTCGCCGAATATCTACGCACGCTTGGGTTGGATCTCACTTATATCTCCTATTTTTCTTACCATGCCCCAGACGAAATTTTAGTCGCTACTGAAACCGTCTTAGGTGGGAAACTCGTCAAGGAAGAGGAACGGACCTATCGCACCACTGCAGAACAGTTCATGACCCTCACATCGTTCGTTGAGACCTTACAATCAAACGAGGAACTTCTACAAATCGTCCATGAATTTTTAGCGTACGTTGACACGTGCGGTGCCACCCTTCGGCCGCGTATCGCCAAGCTCCGCATGACGATCGGTGGCCGCTGGTGGCTTGATACTTACCCATCAAGAAGAGCAACCCACTTCCGCGTTGATGTTCATGCCGACTTTACGCCGCTCCACATCGTCGAGTGCAGAGCGAACTTGCCTAACGTGACAGTCAAGAATTTCGGTATCTCATTCAACATCGCCTCCAAATCCGATCTCGATTATGCCATCGAGATTTTTGAACGCGCCCGGAACTCTATCCTATCTTCCTCATGATATAGGCGAGCGTTAGGTATATAGCGATCTTGATGAACTGGTATTCAAAGTCATAATACAAACGCAAGCCGACGGATGGGGTGAGGTATTCCAAGTCGTTTCATTGCGTTGGGTAAAAGTTTTTTTCTAGAGGTAGTGAACTTTTTCTTGCGGATTGCCGATTTCCAGTCCCTTTCGTATTTTCTTGTGGTGCCCTTTAACTGGGCAGCATGGAGACTTCTGAGAGACTCAACCCACTCCTCTACCGGAAATATTTTTTTTTACTTCATCTTGCTTTCTGCCGTTGGTTTATGTTGAATGAGATGTGCCCCTATTTTGGGCAACAACCATACTCCCGTTTTTGTTAAACCTGATTCGTATAATTTCTCTATAATCTGCTATGACTTCGCTTGGCGGAATTGTTTTTCCATCAACTTCTACCCAGGCATGAGCTGCAAAGTCAAATGGTTTGACAGCAATGACGATTTCACATTCTTCTATGCTTGAGAAATTTATTAAAGTGGATGCTGTTACAATGGACAGAATGAGACATTTTTCTTTTTTTTCTAGCCAAGAATATATAGCAGAAAGTAACTTTATAACCTCTTCGGTAGGTCTGTTCATTCGCCAGAGGGTTCGTTGCAACTGTGTCAGTTGTTTCAGTTTAGTCCGCTTCGCCTTGCGGCTAAGGTTTAGGTCCCAAAAAACAGCCTGAATGGATATGAAAATTGTAGCAAGTCTTTTCACTATATTTCCTCATTTTTTTTGAAGTGAAGACAGGATGAAATAGCACTTACTGTTTTGCTAACCAAGCCTCACAAGCGAAAGCTTTTACGATAAATGGAGTAAACTTGGTATTTCCGCCGCGAAAACTCTGGAGTGCAGAAATAAATTTGTCTCGGTCTACAAGTCCAACATCATACAACCTAGCATTCTGTTGGAAATAAGGGATAATGGCCGGCCACTCTCGATGTAATCCCTGCAAAAGAATGGGATTATGAGGGTTCTCTTTTTTTCGCTTAACAACCCGCTCCGGAAGATATGACTGTGCAGCTTCCCGAAGCACAATTTTTGTGCTTTCATTGCTATGGAGGTTTTGCATGGGCAAAGCAGCAGCGACCTCAAGAATACGTGGATCAAACAAAGGACTATGATGCAGATATGGTGCTGGGATTCCAACATACGGACGGGCTGTTCTGAGACAGAATTCCATACGTTTCTGGACCCAGGTTTTCGCCCGAAACCCTCGGAGAGGACTTGCATGAGTCAACTGCGAGTGGGAAAGATATTCAGGAGGGATTGGCACAATTCTTTGAGGTCTTGTGGGGGCATGGCGCATTAAATCCATGTATGAGTGCTCCCCATTTTTCACTCGGTTATTAAGTCTTTTCAAAGTGCGAATGGGATGCCGCCAAGTTAACATGTCGGCGAACAGGATATGCTCAGGTGCATCAAAGAAGTCGTCCCCACCAAGTCCATTTAGCATGAGACGGATACCGCGAGAAGTGGTGGCATGGTCTATAATTTCCTTACTTTGAAACGTCGAACTCACTGGCTCCTCTGTAGTAGGCATATCAGGAAATCCTTGAAAAGTCCACAATTTTCCGAAATCCATACGTACCAATTTACCGCCATAGTGATTGACCACATCCTGTGCCCATTCTACCTCGTTGCACTCAGATATTTGAAATGAATAATGAAAAGCAATTGGAGGGCGGTGCCCCATATCAGCCGCTACCGCATAGACATAAGATGAGTCAAGACCGCCACTCAAAAAGACTCCGATTGAATCCCGATAATAAGTCATGAATTCGTGAGTAACTTCTGTCATCACTTCGTTAAGGCGGCGAGTACAGATATTCTCGGGCAATGAAGTCTTTTGAGGGAATGGCCACCAGTATTGCCACAGTTTCATTCGCAGTTTTCGACTTTCAAACGTTAGCCCCGTCGCAAGCGGTAACCGTTGAACATCTCTAAACGGGGTACTCCCCACGGGTCTGGGGTGCCCCCCGAGATATGCTATCATGTACGTAGGGTCAAGGTGAGGCATTTCTCTCGTTTTCTTAAACCAACTGAGTGTATTCGAGAGTGAAAGTCTATTTGTGGAAGAACCGACCTGCTCATAGAACAACGAACAGGTACTCAACTTATCTGTCAAGGCGATGAGCTTGTGCTGGTGACAGTCGTAAACAATCACGGTATATTGCCCGTTCATAGCAAGCAGCCCATCAACCCCCTTTTCTATATAGCGTTGCAGTGCCTCAGCGGCTATTCTGTATTCGATTGAGGTATTAAAGACATGGCCCTCAGCAGCTACGGCAATTTTTTTTTCTGGATCTATCAAAACCTCCCCTTCAGCCTCGCTCTCAAAGCGAACGATTACTTTCGCGCTGATATCTACCAGGGTGGAGGCGGTTGTGGAGTCGTTTTCGGGATAAATGTCCATCAAGGTGCACGCTATCATTGGCACTCCCCCTCACGATGTCCTTCAACATTGAGATTTCTCAAATCTGTGGCAGCTTTCTCGAGTGTATCCACATCAAAGGAAAGACAGTGGTATTTCAGTAAATACAAAAGGTGATACCGAAAAACCTCAGGTGTCGTTTGAATTATAGTGCAAAGGTTTGCTTCAAGTTCTGCTACGGCTATCCAATCCGTCGAGTGACTGAGAATCGCATCGATAATCTCTGGTTGGAGTTTTACATCCATTTCCTCATACCATGGTGGAGCGTTGCTTCCCGTAGATGTCAAAATCAAGGGAGTTTTCCGGACTCTGGTGGTTGGCTGCAGAGTCATTGTAGCGTAGTGCTGGAAAGTCTGAAAATATGCTGGACGGAACCACGAAGACTGTTGTAAGGGTAAGGCATGATGGGAGGCAATTTTATGCAGTTCCTCCCATAACTCCATATAACGACCAATGATAATCTTCCAGTCGTAAGTGTCAAGGACATGTTGGCGTGCCTGTCGGCCCATTTTAGAACGCAAATCATCATGCAAGATCAAGAAAAGTAACACTTCACTCATCTGCTCAACATCAACACATACAGACTGACTTAAGTAAAGGTGGTTAAGTCTGAAAGGCAAAAAAGGAGCATAATCACAGATTGTCTCATCACATTCCATCCAATAGGTGGGGACCCGAAAACCGGTTCTTCCATGAATCACCGAGATGCTGTATCCCTCCCAATCCGAGCAAACAACCGGGAGTCCAGAAGACATGCCTTCCAAAACCGTCTGTCCAAACGTTTCTTGAACGTTATCACTCGGCGAAACAAAGACATCTGCAGCGGAATAAAGTAACGGGAAGTCAATCCGAGGACGATTTTTAAGTATGATAACTTGCTCTTGAATATCGAGCTGCGTGGCGTAGGCAGTGACCTTCTCAGCGTAGTCGTAGCGACTATCATCTCCTGCCAATACAAGGACCGCTCTATCTTCTGAACACTTCTCCAGAGCCTTTTTGAATGCAATGAGTAACGGTTGTAGGTCCATCTTGTCGTAATGTGAAAAACGTCCGATCCAGAGTAGAATGACTTTATCGTTAGGTAAGCCAAAATGCTGTCTTAGTGCTTGTTTCTCTCGAGGACGATAAGTTTGCGTATCTACGCCTAAAGGAATACTGTCTAACCTTCCTTTATATTCCAGATTGAAGCCAAATTGCTGAAATAAACGATTCTGTAAGTGAGAAAAATGGTTCTTCATAACCTTCACAGCCGGAACTTCCAAACATACAATTGAATCCCACTGTTGTGCTCCTATGAGAGGCAGAGTGAGAAAGTTTACAAGCTGAAACTGGTAACTAATGGTATGTGTAACTCCCGTTATGGGGATATTTTGGCGACTAATCTGATTCCGGAGATAGAGCATTTGGGCAATATCAGGTCCTTGAGGACTATGAAATACGAGGTAGTTTGTTTCTTGCACCGCCTTCCCAAAATCCTCAAGTTTCAAAAGTTTGATGCGAGGATCCGGTTCCAATAATCCAAAATAGGCTTCTACCTCACCCGCTTCCTGTGGCTTATAGCGCCCTGGATTAAAAAAATGGTACGCTTCAAAATCCCCATACCGCAGTAGGTTTTTCAGAAACTGTTTAGTGGCAACCCTTGCCCCATAGATGCCTTGGCTGGATCCGTTGCGGTATCCGGGATCACCTATATTCGGATCTAATGGTAAAAAACCTCCATACACGTTCATAATGATTGTCCGTTCTTGCTGAGTGAAATAAACCCTTGCTTTACACACCACATGATGTGATAGGTGATATTTGGTACTAAATTATCGGTATCGTCGCCATCCGTTAACAAGAGCAGTGAATTGATAATCTCTGCTCCGGTGGTCACAGCCCTTGCCAAATTCAGAATCTTAAAAACGACAGGAGGATAAATTATATCCTTCATCACATCGTAACTAATAAGATGTTGTGTCTCCAAGAGTGTTTTACCGACAGAAGTAAGTTGTAAAGAGGTATCCTCTTCAAGGTCCGCAGACATGAATGAGAAAAAAGAGAAATCTCTGGTGTTAGCATCGCGGAATAGGATATCCCCCTGAATCTCTGATGACTTTGTGTGCTGCAAGTCCGATGGCACCCTTTCACGCAACGTCTGCCACAGACTAATATACCTGTTGACCATTGTTTCCCATCCATGATTTGCCACCACATAGTGACGCGCGGTTTTTCCAAGGGTCTGACGCAATTCGCGATCTTCAATCAGCAGTGTCAAGAATTCTATGATTTGTTGGGTATCAACGACGATACCTTGTGATAGAATCAAAGGTTTAACATCCTCGGATACGAGAGGCATATAGTTGTTTAACGCGTCATAACTGGAAGGTTGACATATTCGCCTTAGTTTTAAACCATTTTTACCGTGTGCTATTACCCCTCCATCGTCATCGTCAGTTACGATGACAGGAAGGTTATTTCCCATTGCTCTGAGGACTTGAATTTGGTTATCCCGATGAATTGTATCAGAAGGGGAAATAAATATATCTGCAGCCGAAAGTAGGAGCGATTGCGCGGATTTACTTGCATTTGGCATCAATATAATCTGTCTACCTAAATGCGAATTGTCAAGAAAATTCTGAAACTTGTCGGCATATCCATATTCATCAAAGCCGCTTATAATCAGCCGAACATCCCCATGTTTTTCAGCAACAACTTGAAACGCATGAAACAGCGGAAATAGGTCCCCACCCTCATAAACAGAGAAATCTGTCAAACATAAGATGATTAAGTCTTGTCCTGGAAGATCAAGAAGGTATCGTGCATCTTGTTTATCAGAGATGATCTCTGTTGAAGTGTTTACCCCGGATGGAATTGTAAAGATTTCAGGGATGAAGTTTGAACTCGGGAAACTTTGGGCGGACTGATGAACAATTCTGCAAATCGAAGGTTTTGAACATAAAAGGGCATCATATTCAGTTAGCCCTTTACTTATTTTCAGGGGATCTAATGCCAAACGCCACGGCTGAACCTGTATCGTAATTGGAAAAATCTGACCACTTAACCCGCGGAGATGCGTTAGATGGGAAACATCGCTATACCCAAAGTCATGCCAAACATCAATGGAATTCTCTTGAAAGAATTCTGCCAATTCTATGACACTATGGATGGATACACCTGAAATATTAGGAAACGATTTTGGTGGTTGGCAATCAAGCGGTAGAAACACATGGAAATTGTTGATTTTCCTCGAGGAACACAATAAAGCACGTATAAAATCCCAATCTGCTTCCGCGTACCCGCGTATCAATGGATACAAACTCGCAATCTTCATGCACATACTCAACTTTAATAGAGGAACTTTCATCAACATGTTCCAGCAGAAAACCGTGAAGTGATTTTAAGAATGACCTTTTTATTTTCTGGCATCTAAACGTGTGAGGATCCCTTTTTCAAGCAGAGATTCAACTAACGTCTCAATATCTCTCCAGAGGGTCTCTGCGGTAATCTCATATATTGACATTAGCGCCGCCACAATTTCCTCAAGACTCCGTTTATCTTGAATAAGATACCAGAAATCAAGACCGACACCATCTAAAGTGTAGAACTCTCCACTCTCATAATTTAAGAGGGTCGCTGATGCAGGAAAGCCATCCTTCTCATCAAAGACTACGAAATGCACATGTTCGGGGATTGAAAGTTGACCCAATCTTGAAAAAAACATGACTTTATACGACTTACCTCAGTTTTCGGTAGAATTCCTAGATGCGGAATAAGTTTTACTATTTTCTATCACCAGAGGTCTCCTCAAATTGCAAGCGATACAAACGCTCATATAACCCTCTTTGTGCAAGGAGCTCCTGATGCGTGCCTGTTTCTACAATTTTGCCGTTTTCCAAGGCAAGTATTACATCCGCATTCAACACAGTAGACAACCGGTGAGCAATCACAAAGGAAGTCCTTCCCTTCATCAGTCGTTCCAACGCTTCCATAACGACCTTCTCTGTCTCTGAGTCCAGTGAGGAAGTGGCTTCATCTAACAAGAGCAGTTTAGGATTCCGAATTAGCACACGAGCAATGGCAATCCGTTGCTGTTCGCCTCCAGAGAGTTTGATGCCCCGCTCGCCTATCTCTGTGGCGTAACCCTTTTCAAGTTGCGTGATAAACTCATGGGCATTCGCGGCGATAGCCGCATCAATGATGTCCTCTGCTGTCACTGTCTCAGGGTGTCGAGCACCCATTCGGATATTTTCCTCAATTGAACCCGAAAAGAGATAAGGGGCTTGAAACACTGTGCCGATCTGAGATCGTAAGGTACTTAGATGGAGTGTCGTTATGTCATGTGCATCAACAAATATTCGTCCTTGGGTAGGTTCGTAGAAACGCGGAATGAGATTGAGGATCGTGCTTTTTCCTGCCCCGCTTGGGCCTACAACTGCTACAAGTTGACCCGGTTGGATCCCAAAGGTGACATCCTGTAGGACTTCCTCGTTCTCACTATAACGGAAGTAAACGGATTCAAATCGGACCTTTCCCTCCAATTCTACAGCCTCGATCCCCTCAGTCGATTCGGTTTGATTTTCCTCAAGGAAAGTGAACACCCGCTTTGCACCTTCCCCAGCTCTGAGGAAATTTTGATATTCCTGCTGAGCTTGATAGAGCGGAAAGGTGAGTAGGTTCAAATAACGGTTCGCCATCCACAAAAAACCGAGGCTAATATCTCCAGCAAGGACCATTTTTCCACCGATGAGAAAAAAAAGCGGAGTTCCCAACCAAGATGCAAGGGGTCCGAGTGCTGTCAGTGCAGCGACTAACCTTTGATAGACCTCTGCACGAACGAGGGTTTCTATTGAATGCTGGATGAGCCCCATGTCTCGCATCTCATGACAGAGCGATTTTATTTCGCGGGACCCCGCGATCCCTTCTTGAAGTCGTGTCGAAATACTTTCTCGTTCCCGTAAGACTCGCTTTGAAGCGTTCTGCACAGGGGATCGGAAAATAACTGGAAGGTAAACCACCGCGAGAGCAAAGGGAATACTGAATAACCCCAACCAAGGGTTCACCCAGAACACCACGCCCAAGGTAATGACAAATTCAAGACCTGCAACGATAATCCAACCGATCGCTAAAATCCCTTCTGCGGCGGTAGGCGTATCGGAATTGACATAAGCCATGATCTGCCCTGTCGTGTGATTATCGTAGAAACGGCACGGCAGGAATCGCAGGTGTTCATAAACCTGCAGTTGCAGATCACGGCGAGTTTGACCTGTGACCAGAGTCACAAAATACGCCAATCCACAATTCGAGAAATAGATGGCGACTGCAAGGGCCATCCAGAAGCCTACAAGAATGGGTAGAAAATCGGCATCCTTTTCACCAAATACACGATCGAAAAGTTGACCTTCTACCCACGGAGTTACCAGATGGAGTGCCCGGTAAACAGCATTGAGGAGCACACATAGCAGGGCTAAGCCCAAATACGGTTTGAGATATCCTAACAAGCGGAGGGCGATCCTGCCGCCTCCAAAATCTTGTTTCTGTTTTGACGCTGCCAAACGGCTTCCTCCTTTTAGGCTTCCTCCTTAATTATGAAGGAGTGCGAAACGTCTCTGAAACGTTTCTGGCACAATTAGGGGAGCACCTACCCACCGGAGTTATATAAAATCTCCTGCCCATTCGAGTCTTTCTCACTATCACTCCCGACATTGCTTCCATGGGTAAGAAACGTGGCACGGCCGAGAGGGTAAAGTTCGGGTTTAGCGTATGCCTTCTTTTTTGAAGAAGACTTCTTCAAAGAAGACTTCTTGAAGTATGCTTTCAACATTTGGAATCTCCTATAGCAATATATCCGCTGCCTAATAGCACCGGTTTATTCTGTGTTCATCGGATTGCTTTGGCAAGAGAAAAAAAATAAAGTTCCTTGCATTTTTGGCAACCCGCCATTGTATAAGGTGCTAACCCAACAACTTCACAAAACAAGGGGTTTTATGCTACAATGTAGGTTAGCACTGTCATTCCGTACTAATGGCAGTGCCGCGTCAATGGGTGCTTTCACCACCCTCGGCGCCTCTCAAAACAGAGGAAACTACCAATACAATAAATATTATATTAAAAACGCGCGTTTTTGTCAAGGAAAAAATATATTTTTTCCTATTATGGTATTAATTTTACCTGAATATCCAAAAAACAGGCAAGTTTTTTCTAATATTTCCTGAAAATGGACAAGTTTCGGCTTTTTTAGACTTTGGCGGTTCTCAAACATTATCGCTCTATTGACTCAGAACTGAGACCATCAATAAATTTTGTGAGTTTTCTGTTTTCATAAGCCCAGCTGAGTCGTTGGCGAGCGGCTTCATCCCCGAAATAGGCAGCGTTGAAATCTTCGTAGAGAATCTCCTTGATGTTCAACGCAAGGTGCCCGGGGGCGATACCTAAGCATCTTTCCAAAATGGGGCGTTGTTTTTGGTTTGGCTGTGTTCTGCCGGTCTCCCAGTTTCTGACTGTCTGGACAGAAATGTTTATGTTTTCAGCCAACTCTTCTTGGGTGAACTGGAGGACCTGTTCGCGCAAATAGCGTAAGTAGAAGCGATTGATAGGCGTGGATGCCTGGGACGTTTTCTGTGTCTCTAACATAATCAGCCTCCTCTAACATAGACACTGTGCTCTCGGGGCGGCTACGCCCCTCAGCGGTTAGCAATCATCAGTCAATACCTTTTATAGTAAAACCCACAATTAAGTGTGCACTCGGTGACTGGTGCGGTTAGAATGCACGTCCCATTTGAGCGAGTACGCTGCAAAACCGCAACTACCAGTGAAATAATCCTACATCTATTATAGTAGTTTCGGACTTATTTTTTCTATAGGAAAATAAAAAATGAACTGGCTCCGTTTTGGTCATCCAGAATTTCTCCACTTCCTATGGGCAATTCCGCCACTAATTCTGTTGCTACTCTTCGGATTGCGACAGAAACGGAGGGCGCTGCTGCGATTCCACAGTAATGTGGATCCGGCGCATCTACGACGACACAAAGTTCAAGCGGGGTTGCTGTTGTTGAGTTATCTTTTTCTGACGCTGGCGATCGCTCGCCCACAATGGGGCACGGCACCTGAACGGGTTGCAGAAAGGTTGGACGTTATGCTTGGGCTTGATATTTCAACGAGTATGCTGGCAGAAGATAACACATCTGTTCGACGACTCACGCAGGCTAAAGAGGCTATCTTCTCACTCTTAGCGGAACTTGAGGGTGACCGATTCGGTCTGCTTTACTTCGCCGAAGCGAGTTTCGTGGTATGTCCATTGACGAAGGATACCGACACGCTCAGAGAATTCTTAGCAGCAATAACCGCCGATACACTGATCCATAGCGGCACCCGCATCGGCAATGCCATAGAGATAGCGACCGAGCGACTGACTTCGGATCAGGACGACCTAACAGCAATAGACCCCGATGATAGAGGACAGAAGGTGCTGATCCTGTTTACAGATGGGGAGGATCACGGAGAAGCGTCAATCTCAGCAGCTAAAGCGGCGAGTCAGGTAGGCGTATACGTCTACTGCGTCGGTGTGGGTAATCCTGTCCAATCTGTCCCGATTCCGCTTCCACAAGTGCCTGGTACAGAGACTGCGCCGTACAAGCGCGATGTCAACGGACAACTTGTGCTAACGGTATTAGACGAAACGCATCTTCAAGAAATCGCCAAAGCAGGGAGTGGTCGTTACTATCGTGCGTCCCCTGGAATCATAGCGTTACGAACAGATTTAGCGCGACTGGAAAGGCAGCGCGTCAGCATCCATGGAGATGGCAAATACCGAGAACGCTTCCAATTGTTTGTAGCAGGGGCATTAATTCTGCTTATCTGCGAAAGATGGCTATCCGCGAACCGCAGACCGCGAACCGTAGACCGCAAAACGCAAAACGCGGGAAGCGAAAAGCGGGACGCAAATTTCTGACCCCTTAAGCTTTTTTGAGGGTTAATCCACCGGGGCGGAAACGCATTAAGAGGATGAGAATAAGCCCAAAAATAAGGTAGCGTGACCCGCCAAATTGGTAAGGGATAATGAAGCCGGGTCTCAGCACTTCTCCTAACGATCCGAGAATCGCTGCACCTATCATTGCACCCCTTATACTTCCCATACCGCCAAGGACCACCATACAGAGGATGAGGATAGACTCCCAGAATTCAAAGAAAGGTGCGCTAATGTTAACTTGGAATTGCGCCACGAAACCGCCACCTAAACCACCGATGGCTGCACTCACTGCAAATGCCAGTGCCTTATAGCGACTGACATTGATCCCCATACTTTCAGCCGCCTGTTCATCTTCACGAATTGCAACCCACGCTCTCCCGACCCGAGAATGCTGCAGTCGATAGGTGATAAAGACCACTAAGACGAGCAGGATGAGAATATGGTAGTAATTGTGCCAATTCTGATTGAACACCACTCCGAGAATAGCAGGTGGCGGAATGTCGCGAACCAACCCATTTGGACCGCCAATTAACCACTGCTCGTTTTTCACGATACGGAAGAGCAGCTCAGCAAACCCAAAGGTAACAATTGCGAAATAATCACCCGTGAGCCGCAAAGTGGGTGCCCCCCGCAACAATCCCCACAACGCGCCATTGAGCACAGCGAGCGGCAATGCAATCCAGTAACTCACGCCGAGGCGCGCCATCAATAAACCTGCCGTATAGCCCCCAATCAGGTAAAACCCGACATAGCCGAGATCAAGGAGTCCTGTGAACCCACACACAATATTCAGTCCGATAGCCAAGAGCATATAGAGATAGGCGCGGACAATAATCCGCAGCATGTAATCTCCACTTGGGAGACCGAGATAAATATCCTGATGGGACAGGAAGAGGGCGATGGCATCAATGCCATACATTAATAACGGCAGAAAACAGATAAATAAACCAAAGATGATGTTTTTGGGTGTTAATCGATTTTTCATATTAAGCGCGCTGCCCCGTTGATCTGCCAAAGAGTCCAGAAGGACGAATAACAATTACTGCGATCATAATAATATAGGCGATTGCCAAGCGGTATCCGGAGGAGATATACCCCGCTCCAAAAACCTCGGCTAATCCGATAATGATGCCGCCGAGCATTGCCCCAGTAATGTTGCCGATACCGCCGAGAACCGCAGCGGCAAAAGCCGCGACTCCTTTATAGTAGCCCATTGTTGGCGTAACCACTTCTCGCAAACCTACCATCACTCCCGCGACCGCCCCTAAGGCAGAACCGATAATAAAGGTTATAGCAATCACTCGGTTTGTCCGGATTCCCATCAGATTCGCTGCAACAGGATTTTGGGCACACGCCCGCATGGCTTTGCCGATTTTGGTTAGATAAATCAACCTGTTTAGGGCTACCATTAAAACGAGTGCCAATAGGATAATAAACACATCCCTGTAAGGTAAAGACGCGCCTCCGGGAAGTGAAACCGCGTTCTGACTCAGGAAAATAGTAGGGAGCACTTCAGAGGGAAATTGACGGGGCCGGGCTGACCAAATCATTCGCGCGAGGTTCTGTAGTGCCAACGACATACCTATTGCTGTAATCAATGCCGATAGACGCGGCGCATTCCGAAGCGGTCGGTATGCGACCAGATCTATCAGCATTCCTAACATCCCACACAGAATCATACTCAGTGGCAGTGCTATCCAGAACGGTATACCGAAAACAGTTATAAGCATGAGTGCGATATAGGCACCAAACATGAAAATTTCGCCATGTGCGAAGTTAATCAGTTGGATAATACCGTAAACCATGGTATAACCGACCGCGATGAGTGCATAGATGCCGCCGAGTACCAATCCGTTAATAATTTGCTCTAAAAATTGTGCCATAATCTTCTTTTTTTGCCGTCAGCAGTCAGGGCGGTGGCTACGCCACCTTTCGGCAGTCAGTCAAGAAACAATAAAACCACAAAAAGTGGCGAAGTTTCAATTGCCCTTTTAAAAACGAAGGAAGTGAGCGTATTGATGACTATTTCCCTGATGGCGGACTGTTCCGATTCTATAAGGTGAAAAATCCCTTTTAAAATCACTCTAATTCAAGTAGTTGCTGATCAGCGGCAACAAATTGTCCATCCTTCACAATTTTCACGTAAGCCGGTTTATTCACCGTATCGCCATTTATATCAAAATAGGTTAGCCCCGTAACCCCTTTGTAGCCCTCCTCAGGCGTATCCAAAGATGCCAAATGGTCTCGGATGGCTTTTCGGTTATCAGCGACGGCTGCCTCTGCGTTGTAAGTTTTTTCAAGAGCTTCTGCGATCATTCCAACGGCATCGTAGGTCAGTGCAGCCCATGTATCGGGTGCGACCCCGTGCATTTCCTCAAAATTAGCTGCCATCTGTAGGGCATCTTCGCCAGCTGCACCAAAGGTAAAAGGCGTTGTGAGATAAGTACCTTCGGCGGCATCGCCTGCGATTGTGAGGAAGTCAGGGGAATCCACACCGTCCGCTCCGAAGAATTGTGCCTCAATTCCAGCCTCCCGCGCCTGTTTAGCGATCAAGCCTGCTTCAGTATAGAGTCCTGAGATGAAAACAGCGTCGGGATTTTTGGCTTTAATACTGGTGAGTTGTGCCTTAAAATCGGTATTATCGCGATCATAAGCTTCCGAAGCGACCAGGTCAAGCCCTATCTTTTCAGCTTCGTCAACGAATGCGTTCCTTAAACCACGCCCATAATCGTCGTTATCAAAAAAAACAGCGACAGATTGCAGGTCCGTCAAGACTTTGTCAATATATTGTGCGATGAATTTTCCTTGGAAATCGTCGCGATACAAGTTGCGGAACGTCCAGTCGCTCCCTTCACAAACCGTCACATTCGTGGACCCGGGTGACAACTCGACGATACCCGCCCGTTGATAAATCGGTTTTCCAGCCAACGAGCAAGAACTGTTGAAATGTCCAACGACCGCAAGGATCTGTAGATTATTGGCGATGCGCTCTGCTACGAGGCTTGCCTCTGCATCTTTACCGGCATCATCTTCAAAAACCAGTGTAAACTTCATTCCGTTGATTCCACCGGCATCGTTAATTTCTTTTGCTTGGAGTTCAGCACCGCGGCGGATCATCTCTCCAAAAGCGGCGGCATTGCCCGTAAATGGCGCGGCAACGGCGACTTTTAATTCCCTTGGTGCCCTCTGTGTTTGGCCTGTGCTCCTGTCTTGGGCTTGACACCCCAAAATGGACACGAGTCCTACTATTAGTAATCCGACAAGCCAATTTCGCATTTTAGGTATACTCCCTTCGTTATTTAGCGATCCTGCGTGTTATTAGGACGAATTAAGCCGGTGAGGTTATTCGCTATTTTGTTGCAAGACCTGTCTAAAATCAAATTTAAATTGCAATTTATCTGCTTTACCATCTGAATGAATTATCCGAACTTCAGGAACAACAATCCTAACGTCTGTCGTGTCACTGGGAAGTCGATCGAAAACTAAAAGACCACTCCGTCTCGCGCCGGAGAACAATTTACCACTTTCAAAGACGCTATCTTCTATCACAATGCGTCCCCACTCTAATGCTTCGGCATCTATATAGGACTGGTGATACCCATAATAGGAGGGGTAAGTCAGCGGCACATAAGGATTCTGGTGCGAGATATCTACATCGTCGTAAAGTGAGTCGAAGTAATCGGTAGAGAGATTGGCATACTGCGTGTCCTTTCCATCAATTAGAACAGCTATGTCATCAACAAGGACACGACGGTGGTCGCGGTTATGGACGGTAATGCCAAACACGGTGTAGATAGGTTCAACAGCCCCATTCCGCTCAACGATAAGATAAGGATTTAATTTTGGATCTTCGGTGAGTGCGAACAGTTCGACCTCATCAATCGGTTCAATCGTAACCGCGACGCCCTTTTTTTCGACGGTCGCCGCCGCCGTTTCTGGATCAATTTGGGCGTTAAAACGTCCCTCGACGGGTTCCATGTAGACTTCAACTGAAGGGTATGGCGTAGCAGCACACCCAGCCAAGAATACACCAATTAGAAGAAGCAAACCGATGCTGCTCATAATCTGGTATCGGAAATAGACGCGATCTCTCTTAGAAGTCATGTGTCCCACCCTCCTTTGGTAACTATATTTTACACAGCGTGAATTTTATTGTCAAGTGATTTAGTGTTAACACGATTTAATGGTGTTAATCAATCAAGTTTTAGAAACTAAAACTCCCATTTCAGTAGCGTGATGCGTTTATGCCAGACAAGCATGCCCATTGTCGTACCAATTGCTGCGCCAACGACGACATCTGATGTATAATGTCGTCCTAAATAGATGCGCGAGAACCCGACGAGTCCAGCACCGAGGTAGAGCGGAATCCGCCATTTTGGATATTGATACCCCAAAATGGTTGCAACACTAAATATAATAGAGGCGTGCCCTGACGGCATCGCTGGATTCCCCAAAGTTTCATCAAGCGGACGTTTCCTGCCTATCAGCCTTTTCATGCCATACGTTATGCCGGCAGCTCCTATATACGCCGAAGCCAACAACTTTCCGGTTTCTCGATGGGATTCATTTCCGTAGGCCATAAGGAGAATTGAGGCACCCATCACACCGCGATAGTCGCCAAGATCTGAGATACCTCCCATGATCGTCCACATCGGCTCTTGGCGTGGTGGCGCATCATAAATACGGTCAAAAAAGGTTTGATCCCAGCGCGATAAGATATTTTCAGCATCCGCCTCTAACCCTATTGTAAAACAACAGAAAACCGAGACGCTTATGAAGTATGCTTTCAACCGAAAAAACGTTGACAATTGCCTGTCCTTGTGTTGTGATTAAGAGATTCAACAAAGCATTACCGAAGCCGGAGAAAATAAAAATGCAAATACGCCATACTGTGGTCGAGTATGATCTGGAAGAAGCGGCGGCCATGCTCGACATCCCCCGCGCAGACCTAAAAAAAGCGGTTGAAGCAGGACACTTGCAGTGTTACTACCGACGCGGTAAAGATGATTACCGTTTCCACGAAGCGAGTATTCGCGTTAACAAAGACCTGCTCTCCGAGAAAGATTACCTCGCCAAGGTATTGAATTTGACCCTTTGAGTCTGGCACGGTTCGGAATGCATGTCGCATGAATCAGAATCAACGGTATTCAGGTTCTCCGTGTGGCATGAACCGAGGCGAGTACACCGCAAAACCGTGCCTACTGCGTTTGAGATTTCGCGTTACTGTGAGGCTTTGAGTCTACCCCAAGTCGTCGCCAATTTGCCTTGCGCTTCAACAGCGAGAAATGCCTCAACGCTATCGTTCATGATAATATTGACTTCTTCTTCGGTCAGACCACGTTTCCAGACGTTAAGGTCATCCATGAGTCCATTAAACGGACGGTTGTTATCAATATTAAAACCGACGCGAGCCCCCTGTCCCCAATCTGGTGCGATTGGCGTGCCAACGCGAGCCTTCTCTTCCCCAACATTGCTTCCGTTGATGTAAAGCACAGCTAACCCGTCGGCGCGACTGAATGTGCCGGCATAATGTATCCATTCATTGGCTTCATTTTTCCCAGCGCGGATATCAAAGATCGTTGTGCCGCCTGCACTCCGATTGAGCCAGCGATAGTTTCCGTCCCCGCGTGCCTCTGGATGCACAAGCCATGTGTTATCGGCAGCACGTGCGTTGAAAATTGCCATGTCTGAGATAGCCTCAACGTTAATCCACGCGACAATGCTCATTCCTTCGGTTGGAATATCATCAGGCTTGATGTTGGGTCCATCAAGATCAAGAAAACTACCTGCTGCGAAATGAGCAGCTTTGCCAAACTTCCCATCGTCAGACTGTGTGACCTTCCCCTGAATCGCACCGTCATAACCACGGCCAGCCTTGCCAACGACAGTATTGCCATCAAAATCCTCATAATCGAAATATAGGACTAAATCCGGATCGATGATCTGAGCAGATGCGTTCTGAATTTCAAACCCAAGGAACCCTACTATATGTAGAGAGAAGGTGCATATTAGAAATAAGCACACCAGATGCAGGCGGTGCTTAGCAGTTGATGTTAGAAATCGAAAATCTCGTTTCATTTTGAAATCTCCTTTATACGAGTTATCTATCTGTTTTCTTATACAAACCCGTTGTTTGTGTTAAAGTTTATCACTTTCCCAATTGTATTTGCAAATGGAAATTAAAAAAATTCTTGATTTTTAACTCCGCTTTGGGTTAAACTGATTTAGAAGACAGAAAGAAATATAAAGAATAGGACAGACGCAATTTTGACTGTCGGACCTTCTATGAAATAGAGATACTTGGACAAACACAGGCGTTTGGATGGCACAACCTAACAGGTTATGCTACAAAAGAGGGCAGGGCGTAAGTCCTAAAGAATTTAGGGTGTTAAAAGGAAGCATAAGGTTGCAAAGTGTAGGAATCATCCCAGCTCGCTATGCCTCAAGCCGTTTTGCGGGGAAGCCGTTAGCAAACCTGCTTGGGAAGCCGATGGTGCAACACGTCTATGAAAGCGCGTGCCGCGCAAAAATGCTCAACGAAGTTATTGTCGCTACAGACGACCAGCGGATTTACGATGCGGTAACTCAATTCGGTGGAAATGTCCAAATGACGGGTCCGTGTGCGACTGGCACTGAGCGCGTCGCCGTTGTTGCAGAAGAATTAAGATGTGATATTGTCGCCAACATTCAAGGCGATGAACCGCTTCTTGAACCTGCGCAGATAGATCTGATGCTACAACCTTTCGTTGACAGACCCGAGGTGCAAGTTTGTACGTTGAAACAGCGGGTTGAGACTGCTACAGACTATCGAGACGTTAACGTCGTTAAAGTCGTTACAAACCTGCGGGGAGATGCGTTGTATTTCTCGCGTGCGTCTATACCGGGAAGAATCGGTGAGGATGAACTTCACAAATTTCCTGTATATCGACACGTCGGCTTGTACGCTTACCGTCGAGACCAACTCCTCGCTTTCACAAAGTGGAAGTCCACGCCTTATGAACTCGCAGAAGGTTTAGAACAACTCCGTTTTTTGGAACACGGTGTCCCTATCCACGTCGTCGAAACCGACACACCACTTATTGGCGTTGATGTTCCGGCTGACTTAGAGCGGGTAAAACAAATTTTAGAAACAAACTGACACCGGATGGTCAATGCGGAAACTATAGTATTTTTTGTAGTACAAGGAGGGCATTATAACGTAAAAATGACAAAATATATTTTTGTGACCGGGGGGGTTATCTCAGGTATCGGCAAAGGAATCACTACCGCGTCCTTGGGCAGACTGCTCATTAATCGCGGTTTCAAGGTGATTGTCGTCAAGATTGATCCATATCTGAATGTCGATGCCGGTGTGATGAACCCGTTTCAGCACGGTGAGGTTTTTGTCACGCATGACGGCGCGGAAACCGATCTTGACATTGGAAACTATGAACGATTTCTCGGTATTGATCTCAATCAATACTCCAACTTCACCACTGGATCCGTCTATAGTGAAGTGATCGCGAAAGAACGCCGCGGGGACTACCTCGGTCAGACGGTGCAGCTCATTCCGCACATTACGGATGAAATTAAACGCCGAATCTACCAGATTGGTAAAGACAACGAAGCCGAGATTGTGATTACCGAGATAGGTGGAACGATCGGTGACTTTGAAATGCCCCCTTTTGTCGAAGCAATTCGGCAGATGGCAGTCGAGGTGGGTCGTCAGAACACGCTGTTCCTCCATGTATCTCTCATTTACACCTTACCTAACGGCGAAAGCAAAAGCAAACCAACCCAACATAGTATCCGCAAGCTCCAAGAGTTGGGGGTTCAACCAGACCTGTTGCTGTGCCGAACCAGCAAGCCGCTGGAGGAGGCTTTTCGCCAGAAAATCGCACTCCTCTGCGGAATTAGCGAAGAATACATTTTTGAAGGGCTCGACACGAAATGCGTTGATGAAATCCCACTTAATTTTGAACGGCAAGGCATGGGACATCTCGTTTTAAAGCGATTTGGACTTGAAACACGTCCACCGATGGACGCTGAATGGGCTGCAATGGTCGAAAAACTGAAAAATCCGAAACATGAAACCCGGATTGCCGTCGTCGGAAAATATACAACGGGCAGCGATGCTTATATCAGCGTTCAGGAAGCCCTCAAACACGGTGGGATTGCCAACGCAGCCGCTGTTGATATAGAATGGATGGATTCTGAAGAACTCACAGAACAACCGGACCTTGACAGCGTTTTTTCAGATGTTGATGGAATCTTGGTCCCCGGTGGATTCGGCTATCGGGGTATCGAAGGGATGCTGGTCGCCGCGCGATACGCTCGTGAAAATCGGATTCCATACTTCGGATTATGCCTCGGTATGCAGTGCCTTGTGATTGAATTTGCCAGACACGCCGCTCACTTAAAAGCCGCAAACAGCACAGAAGTAGATTCAGAAACACCTTATCCGGTCATTGATTTGATGCCTGATCAACGTGCCATCGCTGATCTCGGCGCGACAATGCGACTCGGCATCTATCCTTGTGTGCTTAAAGAAAATACCAAAAGTTATGCTGCCTATCAGCAACCCATCATTGTAGAACGCCATCGACATCGCTATGAACTGAACAACGCGTATCGCTCGGAATTAGAAGCAGCCGGACTCTGTTTTAGTGGACTGTCGCCGGATGAAAGCCTCGTCGAAATCGCTGAGGTGATGGATCACCCGTGGATGGTGGGTTCACAGTTTCATCCCGAATTTCAATCAAAACCGCTTGCACCACACCCGCTTTTTCGGGAATTCATTGCGGCGGTGCTTCGCCACCAAGAGCAATCAAGAGAGTGTGATGCTTCTTGAAAAATCGAAAATTATCATAAAACTACACGAGAGGGAGCGGACGACAACGTATCAATGCGCGACGCACATCCAAGAAGATTGCAAGTTTATCGGGATGCAAATGGACGAGAACCTTTCTCTATATGGTTCCAATCTATTCAAGATACAAAATCACATGATCGGATCCAGGCACGGCTTGATTTAATCGAATTAGGCAGTCTTGGCGACTATGGATCTGTAGGTGATGGTGTTTTTGAATTGCGCTTTCATTTTGGGTCCGGCTATCGCATCTATTTTGGACAAGTCGATAACACAATCGTTTTGCTGCTCTGTGGCGGTGATAAGTCATCACAGCAGCGAGATATTGTACGTGCAAAAACTTATTGGAGACAACATAAGGAGACATACGGATGAGAAAATACCGAGAATGGCGCGAAGTTCTCATTGAACAACTCGTTGATAGAGGAAATGTCATTGGCTATCTTGAAGCGGTTATGGAAGAGTATCAAACACACGGAAACATTGCTGCTGTCCAGATGGCACTTGAGAGTGCTGTTGAAGCGCAAAGTGAAATATCTAAACTCGCCAAGCATACTCACACTGAACTACAAGTACTATTGAAAGAGCTATCCAGTGAAAAGGCACCGCGGATAGATACACTCAGAACTATTCTCACCGCTCTTGGATGTCGCCTTTCAGTCGAACCTTTGGAGGAGGTAGGCTCTGCGTTTGAAATCAAGGGCGAGAATCACTCTGTTAAGCCGCCTGTGGATGCCAACCCCAAACTTGAAATTACTGATAACCCGTAAGTATATTGTGTGCTAAGAAAGTTCAACGAATTAGACCATTCCAATCATATTATTTTAAGATGGGAAGCATTTATGAATAATACTATTACAGTTCGTTCCGGTGCCTGGTACGGAGACAAGGCGTTGCCACTGAATTTCCCAACCAATTGGGAAGTAGAAATGTTAGGACCTAAGGATGCCCCTGCCCTCTCTGACGCACAAATCGAACGTGCATTCGCTGAGCCAATCTGCACGCCTCGCATCTCAGAACTCGCAAAAGGCAAGAAAAGTGCTGCTATTGTTGTGGATGATCTGAGTCGCCCGACACCTGCTGCAAG
The DNA here is from genome assembly GCA_028820845.1 of Candidatus Poribacteria bacterium. Classification (NCBI taxonomy): domain Bacteria; phylum Candidatus Poribacteria; species Candidatus Poribacteria bacterium. Next base: position 91,965 of record JAPPII010000011.1, on the reverse strand, counting down.
AGTTATCCCGTTTCTCTTGCGCGAGTTAACGGTAGCGGGTGTTCCAAAGTCCGAAATCCGTTTTGTTGTTGGACCCGGTTCCCATCGTCCCCTAACGGATGCAGAGATCCCTATAAAGATTGGGGCAGATGTGGCTGCGGAATACGAGGTAACAAACCATAACTTCCTGGCAGGCGATCTCCGGGCATTGGGTAACCTTGATAACGGCATGCCTATCTATATTAATCGTATCGTTGCAGATGCGGATTTCAAAATCTGTATCGGGGGCTTCTATCCGCACAGTTCCGTCGGTTTTACCGGGGGTGCGAAGTTGATTGTCCCGGGTGTCGCAGGATTTGCGACAATATTCTATTTCCATACTTTCTCATCAAGCCGTGGTCCCGCAGTAATTGAGGGAGAGGTAGCACTTGACCGACGCGACTGTGCTGAGAGAGCAGCACAAATTCTCGGACTTGACGCTATCGCAAACGTTACCCTGAATAGTTATCGCGAGATCTCTGGGGTGTTCGTAGGTGACTTTGTGAAGGCACACCGCGCAGGGGCACGTTTCGCCTTGGATACTTATAGCACACCGGTATCTGAAATTAACGAAAAAGAGACCGATTTGGTTATAGTCAACTGCTACCCACTTGATTCTGATGCGATCCAACTCGACAAGGCGTTGGCGGCTTTTAGCTATTTCGAGAACGCCTATACATTAGCCCTCTACCCAGCGAGTGACGGCAGCTGTTACCACGGACTGTACGATAGACTTGATTATCGGCGTTACCTCGACCAGCGGGCGCAACAGATTCCGTCTGAACCTCCGGCACCGGAAATCGGAAGACGCAACCAACTACACGTCTGGTCTGAGCACTTTGGGGCAGATGAGTTCTACAAGGAATACCCAGCGGCACGCCTTTTTCGCAACCTTGAACAAGTGATTCAACTCTTCGCAAAGAAACTTCCGGCACGGGCGCGCGTCGGTGTCTTGCCAGCAGCCGGAATTCAGGTATTAGTCCCAGAGACTGATCCAGTAAATGGAGAAACCGTATGAACAACACTGCTACAGTCCACTCCCGTGCATGGTACGGGGATGAAGAATTGACGCTGAATTTTCCTTCGGGTTGGGAGGTCGAAACATTAGGTCCCAAGGATGCACCTGTGCTTTCGGATGCCCAAATTGAACAAGCATTTGCTGAGCCAATCGGCACATCCCGCATCTCAGACCTCGCAAAAGGCAAGAAAAGTGCTGCTATCATTGTAGACGATTTGAGTCGTCCGACCCCCGCTGCGACAGTGGTTCCTTTCCTCTTGCGTGAATTAGCGTCAGCGGGTGTCCCGAAATCCGAGATCCGATTTGTTGTTGGTGGCGGTTCCCACCGTCCCCTCACCGATGAAGAAGTTGCGAAAAAGATTGGGGCAGACGTTGCCGCTGCGCACGAAGCCACCAGCCACGATTTTATGAGCGGTGATCTCCGTGCATTAGGGAGCCTTGATAACGGCATGCCGATCTATCTCAACCGAGTTGTTGCAGATGCGGATTTCAAGATTTGTTTGGGTGGTATCTATCCGCACGGTTCCGTCGGTTTCGGTGGTGGTGCGAAATTGGTTGTCCCAGGAATTGCCGGTTTCACGACGATGTTCTATTTCCACTCTTTCTCACCGAGTCGTGGACACGCTGTTATAGAAAGAAAAGGCAGTGAACCGGACCACCGTGATTTCTCTGAAGCCGTGGCAGGTGTCTTGGGTCTTGATGTGATCGTCAACACGGTGCTCAACAGTCGTCGTGAAATCTGCGGGTTGTTCGTCGGCGATTTTGTACAGGCGCATCGGAAAGGCGCTCACTTCGCTTTGGAGACTTACGGCACAGAGATCCCAGAAGCGAGCCGGAAAGAGACAGATCTCGTTGTGCTAAACTGTTATCCGCTCGATAGCGATCCAATCCAGACGGGCAAAGCCCTCTGGGCAACACGTCATTTTGAGAAAGCGTATAAGATGGCACTGAATCCAGCGAGTGACGGCATCTGCTACCATGGGCTGTTCGATCAAATCGACTACGCCCGTTTCCTTGAACAGAAAGCGGAGCGGACAGCATCTGAACTCCCTGCACCACAGCTTGGGAATCAAGAGCAATTGCACGTCTGGTCAGAACACTTTTTAGTGGACGATTTTTACAAGAAGCACCCGGGGGCACTCCTCTTCCGTGATCTCGAACAACTCATTGCGCTATTTGCTGATAAGCTGCCCGCAAACGCGAAAGTTGCTGTACTGCCATCGGCGGGGATCCAGGTGTTAGCGCAAGGGAAATAACTCATGAACGATTTCTCTAAAGCAAGCACCGAGCATCCGCAAGTCCCACACAACACGGCTTTGTTTCTACAGCGTATCAATACCGGTCTGGGTAAGATTGAAACCGGCTTGCTGTGTGCGATTATTGCAATGATGTTAGGACTTGCGGTCCTCAAAATTGTCTTGCGCTATGGGTTTCAAATGAGTCTGGCGTGGAGCGATACAATGCTCCAGCATTTGACGCTCTGGTTGTGTTTCCTCGGGGCTGCGCTTGCCACGTGTGAGAGACGACACATCAGTATTGATGTGCTTAGCCGAATTCTTCCCGAAAAAATCACGCGATGGAGTAACCTGAGTGTTGATTGCCTCGCTCTGATTGTTGTCGGCATCTTAGCATACTACGGCTTCGATTTCGTTATAGATGAACAATCAAGCGAGGCTGTACTAATAGGTAACATCCCCTTGTGGTGGGCAAAGAGCATTATTCCGGTCGGATTTGTCCTCATCGGACTTCACTTCGCCCTTCAGATTGGCATCCGTTTAACAAATAGCGGAGCGGTTCCCGACGTGAGTAAAGGAGTGCCGGAATAATGGGTCTCATCATTGGTATTGGACTGGTAGGTTTCGCGCTTTTCGGCGGTGCACTCTTCGTTCTATTAGGTGGTGCATCAATTATCGGATACCTCACGGCAGGCGAACCGATTTCAACGATCCTCATCGACTTCAACCGACTCACGAGAAATTCGACAATCCTGATTATCCCACTCTTCACCTTTGCGGGCTATATCATCGCTGAAGGGAAGGCACCGCAGCGGTTGATTGCGTTTGCGCGTGCCAGCGTTGGATGGTTACCCGGCGGGATTGCCGTGGTTGTCCTTGGAACTTGTGCCTTCTTCACAACTTTTACAGGCGCGTCTGGCGTAACGATTATCGCTCTCGGCGGATTACTATATCCAATCCTGCGTCAGACGTATAGCGACAGATTCTCGCTCGGTTTGGTGACGGCTTCCGGGAGTATCGGACTCCTATTTCCGCCGTGTGTTCCGCTGATTCTCTACGCGATTATCGCTCAGGTACCTATCGAAAGGATGTTCCTTGCGGGTATTATTCCGGGCCTGCTTATCCTCGGTATTTTGAGTTTCTATTGCTGCGGATGGAGTCTTGCCAAACGAATTGAGACCACACCGTTCGATATTCGCGTTTTTCTCCGAACGCTCTGGGACGTAAAATGGGAGCTGCTTCTTCCGTTTGTTGTGTTAGGTGGTATCATCTCCGGCTTCGTTACATTGGATGAAGCCGCCGCGCTGACGGCTATCTACGCCTGTATCGTGGAATTTGGCATCCACCGCTCCATTTCAGTGAAAGTCTTACCGCGTATTGTCAAAGAGAGTACGCTGCTTGTCGGGGCAATCCTCATCATCTTAGGTATCGCTTTAGGTCTAACAAACTACCTCATCACGCTTGATGTACCGACAACTGTCCTCGATTGGATTCAAGCGACAACTGAAAACAAGGTTGTCACGCTCATTGGACTCAATATTTTTCTGCTCATCGTCGGGTGTCTGATGGACATTTTTTCAGCGGTCATCATCGTTGTCCCGTTGTTGCTGCCCATCGCCGAAGAGTTCGGAATTGATAAAGCGCACTTGGGCATCATCGTCTTAACGAACCTTGAGATCGGTTATTTGACCCCGCCGGTTGGCATGAATTTATTCATCTCCAGCATGAAGTTTGATCGGTCAGTCGTTGTGCTCTACCGTTCGGTTCTCTTGTTTATTGTCTTGCTATTGATAGCGTTAGTATTGGTGACCTATATTCCAGATTTGAGTCTCTGGCTGCCTCGGGCTTTAGGGAGGACAACGGAACCGCTTTTTTAAAGGTTTAAAAAGTTCAATTGAAAAATAAAAAAGTCTGGCGAAATGCATCGCCAGACTTACAAAAATAAGGTTTTATATGGACAGTTTGTCCAACTGCGTTGTTAGCGAGTGACCTTTAAATCGCCCCACGTAACAGCGAGTTTCCCCTCCGCTTTGACATCCAAGCTGGTGTCCATCATCTCCTGAATCTCACCTTCATCAAGGGCACGCTGCCAAAAAGAGATTTCATCAATAATGCCTTCTGCGCCGTTCAGGAAGGGAATATAAGGAACAGTTTCCCATCCGAATCTCGGTTTTTCGTGGAGCTGCGGGAATCCACCGGTAATTTTCTTACCGCTGGTTGCTGCCTCCGCACCGTCAATGTATAGGAAAGGATTTCCGCCCCCAAAGTCCCATGTTGCTGCGACATGGAACCATTCGCCCTTCTTTATGATTCCGTCTGGATCGAATTCAACATCCTGCCAATCGGCATCGTCAGCCGCTTCAAAATAGAAACCGAAATCTTCGGGGTTGATGTCAGCGTGGTTAGCCCCTTTGGACACGAAGAAGTAAATGGGTCCGAAACTGGCATCAAAAATCCGATAATCGTCACCATCGGAGCCGTCCCAATCGGGTTTGAACCAGAAGAGTAGGCTTCCTTCTTCAGCGATCTGATCGGGGACTTCCATGTAGGTTTCCGCGCCTTTGAGGGAAATCCCTGCCTGAAATTTGCCATCGGCAACCCACTTGGCGTTACCGTGAAATGTGCCATCATTCCCGTTTCCGGTTCCATCAACGGCTTTGTTTCCACTCCCTTCACCAATCCATGAAAGCAAATCGGCATCGTCAGGGATCCCTGCAAAGGTAGAAGCTACGGCAAATACAGTAATAAACAAGACTAAACAAACGTGTCTCACGGTCTTTTAACCTCCCATTGTTTGAGAATTTTGATGAGAGGAGTGTAGCAGAATTCGTAAATTAAGTCAATTATTTTTTTTCGATTCTGCTGTCAGGGGATCCGCGGATGTCTCAGGCACTCCCGTTTTTGTTAGCCGCTGCGTGATTGTCGAATATGCGGGTCTCTTGATGGAAGGCTCCGCCTGATGTATTTTCGGGCGCGCTCGAAACTGTGGAATAGGGTTGGGTGGTTCATAGGTATTATGTACGGGCCGTTGTCCAACGGAATAATCAACAGCACTTCGTCCAACTCCAACGGGTTGCTCTTTCATAGAATCATATCCCCCATTTGCTGGTTCAACTGATTCTGAATTTTTTGGCGGTGTCGGCGTGTCAAGAGGACATCGTCCTTCAACATTTGCGAACCGATCAAGTACCATTCTCGGTACTGTTCAAAAGCTGTCACTTTTACGAGATGGAGTCTGCCCTTATCGTATACGTGCATACCGTTCCAGATAGGCGGTTTGTCCCATTCGTAAAGTTGGCTTTCAATAGCGGTGATTTTGAAGGTAGGTGTAGGCATTGGTTTTTACTGTTTCTCCACTTCGTGGGGGGACTTTGCTGCAAAAATCGTCAAACGTAATTCTTCGTCAAATACCTCATACACAGGTGTTTTCCCGCTTAGTGTTTCGCTTTCGTTCAAGATGATACCGACCCCTTCCCCTCGGCGTTCTAAAAAATGTCGCCGAGCTACCTGCCTTCTCATATCATCGTCTAATGTAATTTCTGAAAGCAATCGTGCAAGGAGTTCATTACGTGTGGCTTGACTATAACGTAGATTGTCCACTGTCACCGTATTTGCCAGTGCTCCCGGCGAGTAAAGTTCCAGCCGGTCGTCGAACATAAACAGCCGTATTTTTGAACCGGTTTTTGAATAGTCTCTATGCACAACAGCGTTGACTATCGCTTCAAATATGGCGCGCATGCTATATTCTGGATAGTCTATTCTGCCAACATCCTTCCGCGCTGCGACTGCGTTATATCTTTTAACAAACCTCATAGCGTGTATAATCTGTTGGTCAAGTGGTCCCTTAAAGTCCTGGGCATCAAGTTGGTGGTTTGCATCCATTTCCTTACTGAGATAAAAAACGGCTTGAATGAAACTGTTGTAGAGGTAGTCATCAGGGTTCTCATGACACATCAGTACACCGGCTACAGAGGCACGGTTCTGACCATCTTCCTTGACGAGTAAACGCCTTTTAAGGAGTAAGTCTTCTACTTCATCTTCTGTGGCTCCTTCTGTGATAAACCGCTGGTAGAGGTCGCTCTTTAATGTATTTTCATCTGTATTCGGGACGAACTGTTCGTCAAAGGCGATAATACGTGCTTGCGAGCGCGTTTGAAACAACCGCGCCAACTGTTCGGTGGGCATCTCCCTTTTACTACTTCCTTGGCGTATGAAATAACCGTTAGAGGTCTTGTGAACAAACAGGCTTCTCGGTACCTCTATTTTTAACAGATTCTTACCGTCAATCCGTAGCTTTTCTGTAAAAATGAGAAGGATCGGATCAATACTGTCCTGACATATTTCAACGACTGTTTTTTCCGCGTTATCCAATTCCTGCCGGTTTAAACCAACGATTTCGCCAGTGTCGTCAACCCCAATAAGTATTACGCCGCCCCTGGCATTGGCAAAAGCAGCGATCTCGTCAGCAAGGTTGCTTCTGCGCGGCAGTTCTCTTTTGAATTCTATCGTTGCGTCTTCGCCGAGATGTATTTTTTCTATGAGTTCCGTCAGGCTGTTAAACATGTCTTTTCTCCGGTTGTCTTGCTGACAGTATACCATTATTGCTATGTAATTTCAAGAAACAACGTTTTTGTGCAATGCCTTGCTATCTTCCCATGGAATACACATCAATATCCAATCGGGCGGATATTTCCAGAAATTCCTGATCACTGAACACCAACTGAAAAATACCGTGACGTGTGGGACCATCACGCACGACCATCCTACCTGCGGTATTGAACGCGCCCTCAAGCGTTTCCAACACTTTTCGTTTGTATTCGGTGTCAAGGTTACCTTCGAGATGCTGCCCTTTTGTGTCAAAAATCATGACGTGCTTCACGCCGCCAATTTCGTTTGCCATTGCGACAAAATCGGGGTAAATACGTCCTCGCTTCCAACCTTGCACGTAATACTCGCCGCGTTGACGCGCCGCGACTCGGTGCCACCATTGTAATGCAAGTTCCTCATCAAGATAATAGGCAAACCTTCTTTCCAGCTCGGAATCAAATTGCTGCTCAAATACCGTTTCAAACAGGGTTAGCTGCAACGGTTGATAATCCCTTCTTAACAGGGGTCTATCATCAGAGGAGACCTGTATTTCATAACTGTCCACCATCTGGTAATTGGGTTCTTGGGTCTCCAAATCAAAACGGATCTCGCCCTGATCCAGTTTTCTGCGAAAAATCTGTTCTGCCTGTTTCTCGCCTTCACTTTTTACGTGTTCTCGTAGGACATGCGCGAGGTAAGAACGCCTATCGTAGATGGCTGCTTCGGTTTCACCCTCCGTTCTGAGACGTTCGTACATCTGCTCTGCAATCCGAGCGGCTTGCCAGAGATTGGGCATTAGGTCAGACAGTCGCCGTGCAAAATCGGAAATGCTTATTTGCCTCTCAATGTGTGGTTCTTGCTCGGTATGGAAAACAGGTGGAGCCTCATCGACATCAACTGTTGCGGATTGTCGTCGGACCCCCTCGGGTGCTGATGCGTTCGGGTCGGGCGGTTCAATTAGTGACCACTCTATATGCGGTAGGATATGTGCCTGATAATTGAGGCGGACCCAATTTTCGCCATCTTTATGGAGGACCATCGGCAGATAAATGCTCTGATTCTGGAACTGTTGGCGACGTGTTATAGTTTGCCGCTCGACCTCTTGAACTGCATCTGTTTGCTGTGAACCTGATGTACCCACCACTTCGTCCCCTAAACCTGTTAGTCCTTCCGATTCCAATCCATTCGTAACTTGTGTGACAACGGTTCCGACCTCGGCGTTATTGCAATAGACGTAACACTGATCCAGCAATGCGTTCCCGGTGCATTGGGCGTGGGGTTGCCGCATGACCCTGCCTACAAGTTGCGTAATAGCCCTTTGTGCTTGTGTATTGTCAAGCATTACTAACAGATAGGCAAATGGACAATCCCACCCTTCCATCAGTGCGGATTTTGTGATAATCCAACGCACTTGCGAGAATTCAGAGAGTATATTTTCGCGACCGAGTTCATCGTTTTCGGCGGATTTGACACGAACTGCGTTCAAAGGCACCCCAAGATTTTGCGTAAGGTACTCCCGGACATCCTCGGCGTGGATTCGCACACCATCTCGCTGATCCCTCCCTGTTCGTTCAACTCGCACAACAGCGATAGGTCGGATATACCGTCCTGTGCTGTTTTCAAGTGCCCTTGCTTCGTTATCAAGCCGCTCAAGTTCGTCCGCTGCTTGTCCGAGTGTTAACTGCCACTCAGCGTTTGGGAACGAGGTTACCTGCACGGGTAACTTAATCATTTCCTCTTTTTTGAGGTCGGGGCCCCCAATATCAACGAGGAGGTTGCTAATCCCACGGTTCGGTGTAGCAGAGAGTTCGATTACCATCCGTGGGTCAAGACGGTTAATAGACTTGGCAAATTCTTCGTTTGCTGCCTGATTTCTTGCACCATAAGCTTTATGTGCCTCGTCCAGCACAACGATTGGACGGAGTATTTTGAACACGTTAAAGAGACTCTGTTTGATGAGTCCGCGTTCGGTATGACACTCCAGATCGGGGTATTCATTTAGCATCTCAGTATTGCCGAAGATGTTATCAATATCGGGGAAAAAGCTTGGGTAGCGTCCAGAATCCCGAAACATCCGGAGAAATTCTCTGCCCCTTTGCCGGTTGGTTGCTGGGAGCATCAACAGCATGACGCAGAGGTAGTTGGCGATGTCGTCTCTGTTGAAGGTGTCCTCTTTTTCGAGCATTTTGACGCGCCCTGCGCTTGCCCGATTCAACATTTTACGGTAAGGATGTTGCTTATCCCATAGAGCAGCTTTTGTTTGGGCGTAGATTGCCTTGCTTGGCACGATCCATAGGACTAACCCGCGTTGCCACGGAAGACGTTCTAATGCGGCGGCAGCGAGCAAAGTTTTACCACCACCTGTTGGCACTTTGAAGCAGATATGGGGAATTGGGCGGTTTGCCTCGTCGGTGCGGTCAACGTGTTCACCTGCAGTTGTTGCAACGCTGCCATTTTCCTTTAGTTTTTGCCACGCAGCTTTTGGATAATTGCGTAACTCATTGATAAGTGAGGTATCAATTTGTCTCTGCTGCAGCATCTCAATTGTAGTTTCTGAATCACGCCTTGCTTCCGCAAGTGCCTCTAACCAACGCGCCAAAGCGTCGAGTGCACCTCGCTGATACTCCTTTAGCTCCATCATGGGGCTATATCCTTTGAAAATATCTGAACCAGGATTCACTGGATTGTAAGATTTCCAAGATTATTTTTATCTTGATACATGTTGGTAGGAAGGCAAAACTATTTGTTTCTTTGATTTTAACTCTATACTAACAAATTCGGCTGAAACCCCTGAGGGTGTTTGATTAGGTAATTTTGAAGTGGGCTTTGGAACAGTTTCTCCGTCTTCTTGTAAACATTCGATATGAAATTTTATGGCTTCAGAGATTTCCCTACGTGTTTCTTCAAGTGTATCACCGACTGCTACACACACAGGAAGATCAGGAACATACGCACTATAATTTGTGTCGCCTTGTTCAAAAAACACGAGATAACGCATTAGTTAAAGTCTCCTTTTTTTAGAGAAGCCTGTTTCAAAATATAGTTCAATGTACGGGGATGGACATCTTTACCCATCTGTCCTGGAACTGTCACTTTTCCAGGTTTAGTTGGATGTTTAAAATGTCTATGGCTCCCTCTTGTTTTGTGAGCAAACCACCCATCATCTTTAAGTAGTTTGATTACTTCTCTAACTTTCATTATATATGCGTAGATTTTTGTCTTGTGGTAGACTGCGGCCTTTAATATCTTCTACGCTAATAAAGTCTACCACAGAACAAGTAAAAAGTCAACGGTGTTGATAAATCCTTTTGTTGCAGCATACAATGGTGGAAAGCTTCGGCGTGCAGGCTTTCTAAAGGCCCTACTACCTCTCGTGCAGGGCCTCGGGGAGTTGGCAAAATATAATGCCCATGTTTGTGAGTTCACGTTGACCGATGTAGTTGCCTGCTGCGTAGACGATTGCTTTTCTACCGTTTTGATTGCTGGTATCTCGGATGCGTTCGGCGCGCTCAAGGTTAAGGATAGCGGCGTTGCTGCGGAGGTATTCAAGATCGGGTTTGTAGATGAGATGGTAGTCGTTTTTATCGTCGCTGTGAAAAAGTCCATCATCATTTTGTGCTTCCAATGTGTCCGCGCCTACAGAAACACCAGCGGTGGTATACAGTAGATTAGCGGCGAGTGCTGAATACGATGGCAACGCTTCGCCGGTGAGCATCGCCTCTACCTCAATAGGTTTTCCCAAGGTGCAATAGGTAAAGGAGCCTCCCAAGCCTTCGCGGAGGGCATCGTCACGGGCATCGGGGACACCATTGATGACGCGACGGACGCGTTCGGCGGTGATGGTATCGGCGTAGTCTTCGCATTCAATGAGAATAAACTTCCGATTGCCACTATCTGCTTTGTTGAGTGCTAAAACTGCGTGGGCGGTGGTACCGCTGCCAGCGAAGGAATCAAGGATAATAGCGTTTTCATCACCAGCGGTTGCGTAGTCGACAATTCGTTTTATTAAATCCGTCCGTTTTGGATTTGGAAAGTCAATACCTAATGCTCTCATTAAAGAGGCAGACTCATTAATAATCAAATCTGTCCACAAAGAGCTCACTATTCGTCTATCTGATGGAGGGACAAAATGTTCAGGACGATTTGTCGTTGACCTTCGTAGCAAGTCGGGTTTTTGGGGTGATTGCGCAAACCACCATTCATCAATTTCAGTTTGGGTAGGACTGGATCCGCACTCGTCAAGCAAACGGGCATAGTTTTCTATAGCAGCTAGGCTTCTCTCCTTCGACCATCTCCATTGACCTGTTTCTGGGGTTATCCCCATCAACTCATATCGCATCGTTGGTCTGTCAGTGCCGCGCCAATGATTGTTCCAGCTTCCAGCTTTATCTTCATCGACTTCGACTGTCAAATGAGGAAATTTCATATCAGGGGATTTGCTGAAGAAAAGTATATATTCCGAACCGACATTCAGGCGATCTACATACTCAAATTGGGCTTGAACACTTTTGACACCACGGCGGACACTAATTACATTCCTAAAATTTCTCTCTGTAAAAATCTCATCCATTAGCATTCTTAGATGATGCACTTCGTTGTCGTCAATGGAGATAAAAATTACACCGTCCTCCGAAAGTAGTTCTTTGAAAAGATGCAATCTGGACCACATCATACAGAGCCATTTGTCATGCCGTTCCAAGTCTTCGTTATCAATGGGAGTGTTCTCCGCAAGCCATTGCTGCATGAGTGGGCTGTTTACGTTATCGTTGTAGACCCATCCTTCGTTACCGGTGTTGTAGGGTGGGTCGATGTAGATGCATTTAACACGGTTGGCGTAGCGTGGGAGTAGTGCTTTGAGGGCATGTAGGTTGTCGCCGTGGATGATGAGGTTGTCGTCTGTGTCGGTTGGATTGCAGGAGCGGCCTTCGTCGGGTTCGAGCGGTCGGTAGGGGACAGTAAGGTGGTGTGCGTAGATGTGTTGTTTTCCTTTGAATTCGAGTGTGGGCATGGGCAATTCCTTTTGGTTTGTTTGTGCTGTCGAATTGAAGTATTCTCCTCTCGTTAGTTCTTCCAATCTTCCAAGCGCAATCCTACCTCGGCAATTCTCTGATAATCGGAATCAGAAGTAACCAGGATCGCATCAAGAGCAAGTGCCGTAGCAGCAATCCAGAGGTCGCATTCGTCTAAAGGTGTCCCTTGTTGTTGCGCTGTAATTTTTATCCGGGCATAGACATCGCTAACGTTCTCTGGAATTGGGTCACACGGGACTGCAGTAAATAATTCATCTGCCTTTTGCTGGAGATCTTGTTTTCTTTTTCCAGCAGGGAGTCGAGCTATTCCGAACAGAATCTCACCTTTAACAATAGGAGAAATAAAAGGATAATCCGACTCGGTTAGAGAATTTAAACGTCCTTTAACTTTGGGGTTATCTTTCATCAACAGACTCCACGTCGTTGTTTCCAAGAGATACTTGTTCATTCTTTTTTCTGTTCATCCGGCTCAAAGGGCGAATCGAACTTCACAGGTATTTTCCCCTCTTCAATTGACTGGTGCAGTGCTTCAATGTCTTCATCGGTGAGATGTGGTGGTTTTTTCATTGCTTTGATGAGATGTTGGGCAGCGGCATTTTTTCTTATTGCAGGTGCCTGTTTCTGTTCTGATGCCGATTCTGACCAACTGTGAAACTGCTGCAAAGTCTCAGGGTCCAACCTGAGTGAAACAGCCTGATGCGTAGCGAGTAGAATCTGCCCGATTTTTTTCTTACCTGTTGCCCTGCTGTTGCAAGCTTGTTCTATTTGGGGCACTGTAATCATCGGTGTTTTCAAGGTCGATCGGAACTTTATTTTTTCAAGCCACTGGACAGAAAGAAGTTCCGCTAAACCTGTTTCAAAGGAATCTAGCCATATTAGACTACTAACCAGATAAGGTACAATGAGCGCATGTGCATGAAAAAGATTTTCTGAGCTTGTTTCGGTGTTATGAATAATTTTTAATGCTGCTGCAAGACATTCTTCAGGTTTAGCATCTTGTGCTTTCATCACCCTTAGTGCATTATTTTGATCTCCAAACAACATTGATTCAATTAGGTTAAGAGCAGTTGTCATGTTTTCTTTTATAGATGATTCTGACGAATCCTCACGCCATAGAGTTAGAATTTCATGTATATCTACACCAATTGATAATTGAACAAGAATGGATGCTACCAATACATTAGTAATGTTCTCAATAGAAGTGAAATCGGGTGGATTAGGAATAGGCATAGAATTAATTCCTTGATTTTCAATTCCTTTCTCACTTTGATTATGCCTCTGTATTAAGTCGCGCACATTCACCAATTGATATATCCGTTCTGGCAGTTTATTAAAGATTTTGTTTTTAAAATCGTATTGTATTTCAAGAATGGAAAGAAATAGATTTAACACTGGAACGGCATCTCGGTCTGTGATCTGCAGTGTATGGTCCAAAGCTGTCCTTCCGTACCCGAATTTGTACTCAATTTGCGCTAGATAGAACCAAGCGTCTCCTATTGGAGAATCGGGTAGTTCTAAAACTTTCTCATTTGTGTCTGGATTGCTACAGAAACCTGAGGGAAGTTCTTCAGGTTCTGAAGCATAATTTTCACGATTATATACTGACATCCATTGTATGGTGTGCACTATACGTTTCTTTAAAGTGAAGTATTTAACATTTGTGTTGTCTTGGGGAATTGTCTCAAATTTTTGCAACGCTAGGGTTAGCAGCTTCATGCTATCCGACATATTGTCTGCCTTAAAGTGGGCAAATCCGGCATCCACGTAAAAACTAATATGTCTTTCGGTATCCTCAATGTTTTGAGTTCTCTTTGCACCATCTTCAAAAAAAGCAGCTGCTTTCTTCCAATCGTCTAAATGTGCGGCACACATAGCAGCACGACGACATCCCTCTGGAGGCATAACATCTAATTGTCCTGACGGTGGGTTCCACTCGGGAAGAATACGTTCGTAAATACTAAGTGCTTCTTCATAGCGTTTCTGATGCAAATATATAGCTGCTTGTTCTTCCTCTATTATTGGTGATGGTCCCACTTTTGACACAAAATCTTGAAGAACTTTATGAGCTGTATCAGGTTTATCTAAGCATTCATCATAGACCATTGCTTTAGCTCTTGCTGCTGCTGCGGCAAAATGAGGATAACTCCAATCAGTGGTTTTTTCAATTACTTTGTCAAACACATGTAGACACCTTCCCCAGTCTGGATTTTCAAGATCTGCTTCCGATCCCCAGATACCATCTATCAGAATTCGGGAGTCAATGGTATCATCCTCAAAATCTACCAATAACATAGATCGAATATCTGGTTGAAGTTCATCAAGTGCCTCAATAAGATCACTGAGAAATGGAGCGTAGATAGGGCGGCGCGCATAGATAAAGCCAAATAGGATACTGAAAAAGTTGGATTTTTCAGTTTTATGTTCTTCTAATAGTCCCATGGAATCGTAGAAAATGTCCCAAACATCTTTGTCTCTATCTTTGATGTCAATCATTTCTTTAAGATAACCTACCATCTTCTTGGCTGGGAGTAAAATTTGGTTGCATCTCAATACTTCTGTAGCCAGCATTAGACGAGATAGTAGATATGACTGATATGGTTCATAAGGTTTGGTTTCTTCGTCCCAGGCTTCAAGTATTTTTGGAGCTAACTCTGGTTGCACCTCAACCGCAATACGATATTGTAATGACCGAAACATTTGATTTAGAAAGGCATCACCAGGGAATAATTCTTCGGGAGGATCAGTTTTAATATGTGCTAATAGCGAGAATTCTTGACAGAGATTTTTCCAATCATTCTGTGGAGCGTTCATAAATGAATAAATGAAAGCGATAATTCCTTCTTTGTTTTCCCCAGCCATACTATGTGTGAACACAGCCCATGCCTCTATTGTAGTCAGATTCTTTGTTTTTCGGATTGCGTTTGCGATGTCAGCGTGGAGTTCCTTTATTTTATTTTCGTCGGACCAAATTTCCTTGGCTGCGTTTGTCAGTAAAGGTGAAATTGTGTAGTAAGTTTCACTGACTTGATCTATCCAAGGTCCGACGAGTTGGCTAAAAGTGTGGCCTGGATGGGATATAGATTTTGGTATCTCACCAATATTAAGTGCACAATCCTTCCTGAATTCAGTAACTGTCAGACTAAGCCTATAGAGAAATTCTCGTTGATCTTCTGATAGGTCTGCAAGCAATTGGCGCGCATCTTCAAACTCTTTTGCCATCGCTGAGGATGTTTGAAAGATACTTTCGATCATATCTTGTTGCTCCCAGTCTTTTTCCCTTAATTGAGTAAATAGAGCGTGTACAAGCCTTGGATGCCTTTTTGTAGGCAATTGAAACAATTTTGCCAAATCTTTTGCATCTTCAGCGAGGCAACCCATTTCTATAGCAAATTGTTCAATTTCGGAGATGGTAAAATTAGGAACATGGACAACTACCGACGATGATAAACCGAGACTGCGAGTAAGGTTATTGGGTGGGCTATATTGACTCGTGATCAATAATTTTGCACCACGTTCCAGTATCCTGTAAGTTACAACACCCAAGGCTTCCTCATACGCTTGCAGCTGCTGAGATTGTAAGTTCAAATCATCAAGAACGACATTGACTTGTGCTGATTGGTTACTTACTGCATCAGCAAGTTGCTGTAGGTCTGAACAATCTGAGATGCTTCTTTATCTGTAAATTTCAGCCAAAACCAATCGGTATCTATAGCATTTGCGGTCAATTTTGCGAGGGTTGTTTTGCCTGTGTCCACGCCTCCTTGGATTACGACCATACCGTCAGATTGGAGTTTAGTTTGGATATCTGTGAGTAGTTCTGTCCTCGGAACAACAACATCAAGATAGATCGGAGGTATATCAGTTTGTATATGATGGTAAGATTGAATCGTAATATCGGATGAACCTGCGCTAAATGCCGCGTTTGTATTATTGGCTGGTATGGTCCGTGTCGCCAGCATTTGCAGACGCTGCAAATGCTGAATCGGAACCTTCTGCGTTGTTTGATCCTCGAAAATTTCAAGGAATCGAACTTTGGTAAGTTCACGATTTTCTTCTTGTGTTGCCACTGTTAAGGCTTCTTTGAGAAGATGATCGACGACTTTCTTGGCATCAGAAGGCGGGATTGGAATAGGTTGTCGATTACCGTGAAGAACCAGTTTGTCACTTATGGATTTTTCAACAAAACTGGCATCTTTACTGCCCGTTTCCCAAGTAATAGGTTCAATGAGTTGTTCATGAATCTCTTGAGGTGATGACCCCTTCAGAAAATCTTTTACCTCCCCTGATATTTTTCCATCAGTTTGTAAAAAGTCTGATATTTTTTTGATAGCTGGTTCATCATCGGAACAACGGCTCCATACTTCAAGACCCGAATGCCCTTTTCCAAATGAGCTGCGTGTCTCTTTTCCAATCTTAGATCGTGTGAGAAAACGGAATTTCACACGTCGATCTGGATTGTCAGTCTGCAATTCCCAAAAGTTGTTGATTGCGTCATTCACCTCTTGAGATCTGAGCGTTATAGGACGTTGTGTGTGTTTAACTTGTGTTGCCGTGTCAGTATCATTTGATAAGAGGTCAAAGTCTTCTGCACCTTCCAGATAGAGTATCTCACCATCAGCAAGATCCAACCAAGCATTCACGCTGTGCCAGATTTGATAGAGGTATCCTCTTAACTGGGCATCTGCTTGACGCTTGGGATTTGCTTTTAAGGGTTTTCTTTTTCGCTTTTTCCTTGCCATTTTTTCCCCATAACTCGACACTGAAAGAAGGTTAAATTAGGAGGTGATTACGCAACATTCTACTACCAACAGTAAGTTATTTTAACCGTCGACGTGCCACCGATTGCTTGACTAAAGTATAATACATCTGTTAAGCAAAGTCAAGTGAGAAATTACTAAACTTTGACAATTTTAAATGGGATACACATATCGCCCCGCTGGGGCTTTATTACCTGGGACCAATGGTATTTCTATAGACATTCCGCCCCTCTGGGGCTTGTGCCTTCTTCCATTTGCGTTTATTTTTGTACGAGTTGGGTTTTTCTATGGAACTTGAAGAAAAATCAGAAACGCTTTGAAAATGAGCATTAGCTTCACAGAAATCGTCCAAACTATAGGAGAAGTTAGAAATGGGTGTATAAATATTTGTCAATTATTGTCTGAATCATGGATTTTCGGGAATGGCATGGGTTTGACTGATTGGGAAATACTTGGCACAGCCTAACAGGCTATGCTACAGTGCAGCACTTTTAATAATCGCGCGTCAACACTTTACACGCCCATTAGAAATTAGGAATATCACTATGGAAGCAGAAGTGAAGAGTAGCGTTTAGGAGGGATCCGGTGCGGTTGGGAAACCGCACCTACCGAATTTGGAGATGAGGATTATAGTAGTTATCAATTCAGTGTTTCAACCCACTCACTAATAACCCGTGCCATTTCTACGAATACGTCTTCTTCGGTTTTACGGCGTTTGAGGACTTTGAAGCCATGGTCTGCTGTGTCCAATAGATGTAAGGTTGCCTTGTCGCCTAACTTTTCGCAGACGGGTTCTAATAGCTCAAGGACTGCTAATTTATCGCGGGTCCCAGAGAGGAAGAGCATCGGGATAGTGACATCAGTAAGGTGTTCAGCGCGCTCTGTGCCTTCTCTGCCAGATGGGTGCAGCGGGAATGCGAAAAATACGAGACCTTTGACATGCTCAATGGGTTCCTTGGCTGCGGACATTGAGGACATGCGTCCGCTATAAGAGTGTCCACCGACGAGGATGGATACATCGCTTGCGGCTGCGTGTGCAGCAGCGGCAGCAGATCGAACGGTTTGGAGTGCGACTGCCTCTGACTCCCTGCCCCCGCCTCCGCGCTCCATGTATGGGAACTGGTAACGGAAGGTTGCGATGCCTATATCTGCTAACCGTTCGGCGATGGTTTGGAGGGTCGAATGGCGCATATTTGTACCCGCACCGTGTCCGAGGACGAGTAGCCATTTCGCGTTGTCTGGACGTATCAGGATTGAAGAAACTTCGCCTTTTTCCGGCGTTGCGATGAATTTGGATTCGATTGTGTCGTAACTCATGTTTCATACTCCTACGATTTTTATTAAGATCGCGAGCGTGAAGAAATACCCAAGCAAAAACACTCGCTCCTACAGAAGATGCTATTTAGTGCGGTTAGGAAACCGCACCTACCGCGTGGGTTAGGATACTCTTATATTGGATTTTACACGAGGCACTGTTGTACGATGTCTCGGTAGGTCTCTAAACCTGCGATTTCCAAACCCTTCACCTTTGCGAGATCGTCCCATCGCCGTAAAGTGAGTCCATCCTCGAAATACGGAATCCGTTCAAACGCTTTTCGCTCCTCGTCTGACATGTTACCGCCCTGAAGTTTGAGACTCCTTTTTGAGGCTTCGGATAACCCGTCCCAATAAGAGGGATCGGTTGTACATAGGTACCTTTTTGCTGGCACATGCAGCCGGATAGGGGTCGTGACGGCTTCCGGGAAAAAGGGTTGCAGATATTGCGCGCCGACCTCCTCGTGATTCAGGTCTGTATTCAAAAAAGCCTCGCGGGCACTGTGTTTATCTAAAATGATATGCCCGATGTCGTGGAGCAATGCACCTGTAATCAGCGTCGAAGCTGCGTTGCTCTGCTGTGCAAGGGCAGCGCATTGGAGGGCATGTTCTAATTGCGTCACGACCTCATCATAAAACGACTGTCCACGGTCTTCCATGTAGCCGAACAATGTATCAATCTTTTGCTCCGCTGTTCCGCTTCTCATACCCTCTGCCAGACGCGAGTCAATGTACTTTTCAATGTCGCTTGAAATCTGAAATTTGTTATCAAAAACCATGATTCACCACTTTTCCTTAAAGGAGGTCATCTTGTGTGTAAGTATAGCGTAGGGAGAACATTTTGTCAAGTTTGAAGGATTTTGGTGTAGGCTATTTACGGATTAGCGTGATCCCTCAG
Organism: Candidatus Poribacteria bacterium; assembly: GCA_028820845.1. Classification (NCBI taxonomy): domain Bacteria; phylum Candidatus Poribacteria; species Candidatus Poribacteria bacterium. The sequence goes on along the minus strand of JAPPII010000011.1, from coordinate 73,108 downwards.
GGACGACCGGCGAGGTTAGAAACCTCGCCTACCAACTCAAGGTAAAATTCATAAGGGACGACCGGCGAGGTTAGAAACCTCGCCTACCAACTCAAGGTAAAATTCATAAGGGACGACCGGCGAGGTTAGAAACCTCGCCTACCAACTCAAGGTGAAAAGCAATGACGTTGGAAAATCGCGCCTATCGGGTTGAAAGTGTTTTAATCCGAGTTGCTACTAAATTCGAGTGCGTTTGTCGTATTATCAACCGCCATCTGGTAACTCCACCCACCCGTGTAGTCTCCTGAATGGACAGTTATGGTATTCCATCCGGCTTTTAGCGGTAATTCAACATAGGCTCTACCGTAAAACAGATGCTCTCCGGGTGTTGCTGCGAGATTTATCTCAACACCGTTGACAAAGAGCCTACCGAGATTGCTCCACCAGCGAACCTGTGCAAAAACCTGTCGTGCGTCAGGGCTTTTGATGCGGGTTACGCCGTAAGCAGACGACCACTCCGGTTTATTGAGCACTACATCTAAGTTGACCCGTCCTGATTCAACATGATGCTCTTGCCACTGAATGTCTCCGTGCTTCCCTTGATAGGTTTTATCAAGAGATTTGTCATAGGTCGGCAGCTGAGCATCAGCGAAGTCTGGTGGAACGGTATTCGAGGCAGCGATTTCCTCCGTTACATCAAGAGTGAAGGGACCGAGGAGTGCCCAATCGGTAATCATCTGCATCTCCGATGGATTGACGGGATAAACCATTTCCGTACGGCGGTATAGCTGCTCGCCACCGTACAGAATAGAATACTCGTAGGTCGGTAGGGGCAAAAAGGTATCCGATGGTGCAGAGAGCACAACACTTCCAATTACGTCCTGTCCCGGCTTGAGCAGAAATGTAAGTTCATTCGGTGCTGTCTGCCAGTTTTCACTCGAATGGAAAATGAGGTCAACCTCGACCTGTTTTTCTAAACCATTTTTCAAAGCAAGGTCAAGCCTCCCCTCAGACATTGGGGACTCCGATTCGATTTCAAGGTATGGCTGAAGTGTGATTATATCTCTCAACTTCTTTTTGAGTTCAGCAGTCGAGAAATCCGCAGGATAGATGTTTCCGGGTTCAACAATGGCGACGTTAATTTCGTTTCCATCTACCGTCACAATACTGTAGTGGTCAAAAGCACCTGCGATGCGTGCTTCTCGTTCTGTGAACCCACCCCCTGTTGCGCCGAGTACGAAGTATCGTCGGTCGTTGCGGGTGTGTAACGTCAAGTTATGGTAGTGTCCGGCGAACACAGTGTACGCCCGATCGGCGAGTGCATCCTCAACCTGAGACCAACCGGAGTTTTCGTGGAGCCAGGCGGGTTTGTGCAACATAACAAACGTATGACGCACATTTTTGTGTTCCGCCAATTCGTCGGTTATGTATGCGATCTGTGCATCGCCGAACCACGTGCCTGTCCAGCCTTCACTGCTTTCAGGTAGACTGTGTCTCTCTTCCGTGTTGAGTAGGAGAAATAGACAGCCTTTATAGGTAAACGCGGAATAGGTACGTCCGAGGTGTTTTTGCCAATAGTCGTACATGACTCGATTTGTAATATCGTGGTTGCCAGGCAGGGGCAGAAACGGGATTATCAAATCGGATTGGTGCTGCCAAAATTCTTTCCACTCCGCTTCAACCTGCGCCACATCGCTGGTATATCCTTGTATTAAATCCCCAACCATGATGGCGAAGTCGGGTTTCAGGACATTGATTTCGTCGATCGCCCGGTCAAATACGTGCCATTTATCCAAACCGCCCCCCGTTTTATCACCGATAATAGCGAAGGTGAACTTATCTGGATCCGTTGTAAAAGGTCGTTCAACAATCGGCATCCGCTCGGGGCTTTGCAAGCGCTCTGCGACTGTAGGCGTTTGTGCGGTACTTGTAGCGAGAATGGCAAACGACAAGATAAGTACTGCAGCAATTCCGGCAATACTTGTGGGTTTCCAAGATTGTACAACCTGTCTATATATGGGATGCATCTGATTTGAAATCTCCTTCAAATATGCGATAGAGCAGTATAGTACCCGTAGTATATCACAAAGTTATGGCACAACCAAGAAATTTCTATCTCAGCAAAAAATCAAAAAATAGACTTGACATTTACATAAAAACGTGGTATAAAATGTGCAACACTTGAACATCAAACTTTAGGAGGTCGATTGTGCAGACTTCAACATTTACTCCCCAAGAAACCCCTGCCGGTTCTATCCATATTGAAGAATTGCCGATAGAAGCGGTGGAAGAAACCGAACTCGTTTACCATCAGCTCTGTCTCGCTGATGATTTTGAAGACCTCGAAGGCAAACCCTTTCACGTCAACGGTACACACCTCGCGGTTTTCAAGTTTGAGGATAAATTTTACGCCGTCGATAACCGTTGCCCACACATGGGGTATCCGATGTCGAAAGGCAGTATCCGCGACGGTGTCCTTATTTGCCACTGGCATCACTGGGAATTCGACCTCAAATCAGGAGGGTGCTTTTTGGCATCTGGCGATGATCTGAAAGCGTTTCCTGTCGAACTCAGAGATGATGGCTACCTGTATGTCGGATTAGCCAAAGGTGAGCGGGAAGCCGCAAAACGACGGGTCATTGATCGCGGCAAGCGTGCCCTTGAGCGGGGACTTAAAGACCGCAGCACTTTCTTTATCGCCAAGGCTGTTACAGCACTTCGAGATGCAAAAGCGACCCCAAATGAGATCATTCAGCAAGGACTTCACTACGGGGCACATAAAAGTAGTGAAGGCTGGTCATCAGGTGTTGCTATTCTCACTCTCGCTGCGAACCTATGGGACGATATTGACCCGAAAGACCATAATCTATTTCTCGTACATGGGTTGAGCCAGATTAGCCGTCGAACGACTGGCAGTTCACGTCCGTATCGCGCACCGTTTCCGCAAGTAAGCGAGGCACACGATCTCGAAACGCTCATGCGGTGGTTCCGCTATTTCATTGATAAACGGCACGCAGGCGCGGCGGAGCGCATCTTACTGACACTCAACGACCGCGACTACGAAAAATCTGTGATTGCGGATTTCGTCTTCACAGCAGCAACCGACTACTACTTCACTGGCGACGGACACGCCCTCGATTTTGCAAACAAGATGTTCGAGGCATTAGATTACATCGAATGGGAAGGTGCCCATGAGATTTTACGTCCGATTGTGGTTGATCTCGTCAGCCGAACGCGTCATGAAGAGACTTCGCGATGGGCGGATGCAGTGCCTGTATTAGAACCGGTTTTTGAGCGACTTGATAGTATCTGGGAAGAGAATCAAGCCAACACATCGGAACTGGATATCTCCGCATTTACACAAACGCTACTCGGCGACGAGTTTGAACCGACTGTCGCTATAGTCGAGGCGAAACTACGCGCTGGTGTGGATCCGAGAGACATCTGCCGTGCGATGACCTACGCTTCTGCGATTCGTACCGCTCGTTTCCATCTGAAGAACGAAGGGGACTGGCACGATGTCGCGAACATCTACTCGTATGCCCACGCGCTCTACAAGGCTTTTGCGTATGCGCCGAGCACGAATTTGCTGCGCGGGATTTTTCACGGTGTGGTCTTCTTGGCATATCTGCGTTGGTTGAACATGCCCGCCGCCCGGATTCCAAGGCATGGTCAGCGACTGGATGAAACTTACGCGTCTGCTGATAAAATGTTAGCGAGACTTCAAGAGTTTGCGGACTTCCAGAAGGTGTACGAGGCAGAAATCCTGGTGAACCAATATCTCGAAGAGGGACATGACATCGATGCGTTGAAGCGAACACTCGCACACATCCTGCTGCGCGAGGATGCGGAGCTCCACATGTTCCAAGTGCTGGAAGTTGCGTTTCGGCATTACGATTTATCGGAAGACAGTGAAGAACGGCGGATGCACATGCTGGCAGCGACCCGTTACATCACGGCACAAAAGTTGATGAAGAACATTTTATGGTCTACCGAGAATGCTGAACGTCTTGCCCGCGGCGAGTTGCTGAGTGAACGCGAAGATGATTAGCTCTACGATGGTAAATTAGATTGGTAATATCCGAATATTTGGATGCCCGAACTTGTTCGCGAATGTTTCGTTGAGACATGTCCTCAACAAGAATGTAATACAAGGAATGGATTTAGTCTATTCCCAGACTAAATCCAGGCATCCAAAAAACACCGAATTATAGTAAGCCCGAAAATAGGTGAGCACCTGTACCACAAACTGTTAGTTTGTGTTTTCGGATTCTGGAATTGGTAAAACGTCTCGATAGACGGGTTCCATCTTTTCTGAGTATGTATCCCCCCGAACCCACATCACAGGACGCATATTCTTTACACCCTTATTACGTTCCGCATTTGCACTGATATAATGCGCGACGTTACAACGCCGAAAGCGGAGGCTGTGGTTGTCAGTGCTTTTATGCAGGAGTTGGTTGTTGAACCAAACGACTGCTCCCGGCGGCACTTCAACAGCAACACCATCTTCATCTTTGGCATCGCGTGCTATTTTAAACTCGCTCTGTTGCGAACCTTCAAGGTCTTCATGCGCAAGAATGCCATATTTGTGGCTACCCGGAATGACGTAGAGACACCCATTATCTATATCTGCAGCATCAATCGCAGTCCACGTTCCGACGGTCATTTCAGTTTTATACTGATGGTTGAAATACCATTTGTCTTGATGCCACGGGAACCCTAAGCCAATCTTTGGTGCTTTCCATATATAGAGATTGTTGAGACCGAGTAGGTTTGGACCCAATAGGTCAACGATCGGATCCGTTAGGCGGGAATCACGCACACGTGCGAGGAATTCAGGAATATAACAACTGACATGATGGATTTTGTGCATTGCTTGGATACCCGATGCTTCAACTTTCCTATCTTTAACCAACGCGTTTTGATTAATATTATCCACCGGGAAAGGTCGTTTCCCATCAACAATGTTGTCAGCGATCCGACGCAGCATATCGTTTTCTGCTTCAGTGAAAACGTCGTAACGGACGAAGTATCCGTTTTCCTCCCACGCCGATTCTTCTTCAGATGTTAAGGCAAATTTACGTTTCAATGGTGATGTATGGGTACCCATAGATTCTCCTGTGCTTCTGGAATAGGTAGCGCTTCCGAACAAACCGGTTCCATTTTTTCTGAGTGTGTATCCCCTCGAACCCACATAACTGGACGGATATTCTTCACATTCTTATGCGGAACACGTTCTGAATCTGCAGAAATATAATGTGCGACGTTACATCTGCGAAAGCGCGTGCTGTGGTTATGCATGCTTTTATGAAGCAATTCATTGTTGAAAAATACGACGGTTCCCGGTGGCACTTCAACGGCGACACCCTCTTCGTCCCTTGCCCCGAGTGCCAATTTAAACTCATTCTGTTGTGATCCTTCAAGTTCAACGTGCTCACGCACGCCATTTTTATGGCTACCCGGGATAACGTAGAGACACCCATTCTCTACATCCGCAGCGTCAATCGCAGTCCACGTGCCGACTGTCTTTGTGGTTATATACTGGTTGTTAAAATACCATTTATCTTGATGCCATGGAAACCCGAGACCGATTTTTGGCGGTTTCCAGATATAGAGATTGTTGAGACCGAGGATATTTGGGCCAATTAAGTCAACGACTGGGTCGGTGAGGCGCGGGTCCCGTGTGCGTTCAAGGAATTCAGGCGAATAGTGGTTTATATGATGAATAGCGTGCATCGCGTTGGGACCGGATGCTTCAGTCTCTCCATCTCTGACCAATGCGTTCTGGTGAACATTTTTAGCGGGAAAAGATCGTTTTCCGATGGCGATATCATCAGCGATTTGTGCTAAAAAGTTGTTTTCCTCTTTTGTAAAAACGTTGTAGCGGATAAAGTATCCGTTCTCGTCCCAAGAGGTTCGTTCTTCAGGTGTCAGTCTAAACTTTCGTTCTTCAAGCGTTGTATTTGTATCCACGAGTGCTCCTATTCCTTAATCGTCTAAAATTGGTATAACATCATGTTGAACTTCATCTGCCATACCGGGGTAGGTTTTACCGCGAATCCACATGGGGGGTCGTTTTTTATTGACTGCCTCAGGACGCGTCCATTCTGCTTTCGCACTCACATAATGTGCTATGTTAGCACGCCGGAAACGATGACTGTGGTTATCCGTGCTTTTATGAAGGACTTGGCTATTGAACCAGATGACCGCTCCAGCGGGGACCTCAACCGCGACCCCATCTTCATCGCGAGCACCTTCTGCCTGTTTAAACTCTCCCTGTTGTGAACCTTCAAGGTCCTTATGTTCACGAACGCCATACTTGTGGCTGCCGGGAATAACATGTAGACACCCGTTTTCTTTATCTGCGTCATCAATTGCCGTCCATGTTGCAACGGTCGTTCCGGTCTTATACTGATGATTAAAGTACCATTTATCTTGATGCCACGGGAACCCTAAGCCAATTTTTGGAGGCTTCCAAATATAGAGATTGTTGAGACCGAGGAGATCGGGACCGAGAATGTCAACAACGGGGTCGGTGAGCCGGGGATCACGGGTACGCGCAAGGAATTCAGGACAATTACAACTCACATATTGGATATTGTGCATTGCCTGGATACCTTCTGCTTCGACTTTACCGTCTCTGACTAAAGCGTTTTGAAAAATATGATAGTCTGGGAAAGATCGTTTTCCGATAGCAATATCGTCAGCTATCTGACGTATCACGTCGTTTTCTTCTTTTGTAAAAACGTCGTAACGGACAAAGTATCCGTTCTCGTTCCAAGAAGTTCGTTCTTCAGGGGTGAGTTTAAATTTCTGTTTTTTGGAAATTGTATTTGTGTTCATGAATGTTCCTATTTTAACGTGAGTGCGCTTTACAGATTGAAGTTGCTTGAACAAGTTATACCCGTAGCCCCAAACTAACAGTTTAGGCTACATTTCGGATTCTGTAACGGGTAAAACGTTACGATAGACTCCCTCAGACAGCGTTGGGTATATTTTCCCCCGAACCCACATAAGCGGACGCATATAATTCCTATGTGGCACGCGTTCTGCTTTTGCACTTATGTAATGTGCGATGTTAGAGCGACGAAAGCCTTCAGTCTTATTATCCGTACTTTTATGGAGGATTCGGTTGTCGAAGAAGATAACACTTCCGGGTGGGATTTCAACAGCGACGCCATCTTCGTCCCGCGCACCGACTGCCTGTTTAAATTCCTGTTGTTGTGAGCCTTCAAGGTCGACATGCTCAAGAATGCCGATTTTGTGGCTACCCGGGATAACGTAGAGACACCCATTCTCTACATTGGCAGGATCAATAGCTGTCCACGTTCCGACGGTGGTTTCGGTTTTAAACTGCGGTCGCGTATACCATCTATCTTGATGCCACGGGAACCCTAAACCGATTTTTGGTGGTTTCCAGATATAGAGGCTGTTGAGACCGAGGAGATCGGGACCGAGGATGTCAACAACGGGGTCGGTGAGCCGCGGATCACGTGTACGGGCGAGGAATTCAGGAGAATAAAGATTCATCTGATGGATACTGTGCATGGCGTGAACGCCAGAGGCTTCCACTTTTCCATCTCTTACTAAAGCGTTTTGAAAGATACGATGGTCTGGGAAGGGTATTTTTCCGAGAGCGATGGCATCAGCAACTTGGGTCAAAAGATCGTTTTCTTCTTCAGTGAAAACATTGTGGCGGACGAAATACCCGTTTTCGTCCCAAGAGGCGCGTTCTTCAGGCATCAGTCTAAATTTTCGTTCCTCGGATGTTGTATCTGTGTTCATGTTCACCATCCATTCACAAATTTTATAGGGTATCGCTTCATTGCGAGCAGTGTGCCAATGATTTGTTAAAAACAAGACTTACGCAATTTTGACCGTAAGGCATTCTATTAGATGGAAATGCTTAGACGAACACGGTTTCCTTTGGAAGGCACAACCTAACAGGTTATGCTACAAAAGAGCATTCTGCGTAAGTCTTAAAAAAAATTAAACCGAGAGGACAAGTTGCAAATCACGATGCTGAGGCGGGTAAATAGGGTCTGTAGCTGCCGGCAGGCAGCCACAGACATTGCGGAATTACATCGAAAAACTGCCAACAAAGACGTTGTTCGCCGTTCCGCCTTGGTGCCACGTCACCGGGAGGTGACTGTCTTTATAGTGATAGACTTCAGATTTACCGACAATAGCGTTCTGAATTGCTGTCAGCGGTTCATACCAGATTTGGTGTGGCTGTGTGCAGTGCGCACAGGGATAGCGGTTGGCAGATAGCGTGAGGACTTCACCGACCCTTACATCGTACTTCGTGCTTTCTTTCGCGAATTCGACCGCAGCGGTTTGCGTCGTAACAACTTCACCCAAAACGTCAGCGTGCTTTGTGGTTAGCAGATCACGGAGCGCAGTGCGTTGTTCCGCTGTCGTGCTTGGATCCATGTACAACACGCTCTTACGGGTTTCGGTATCGATTGCGAGGTTGCTTTTCGCACTGACGACAGCAACGACGGTTAAGCCATCAATCGAAACGTCGTTCCAGCTTCCGTGCTGGATGTTCCAGACGAGGGTTGCCTCTTTGCCGCCTTCCACAAATTCGGCACCGTAGTGGCATGCCCCGACATAGACACTCGCGGATCTGGCTTCAATGTACTCACCTTGCACGGTTGGGGTTTCGGTCGCAAAGGCGAAACCGGCGACTAAGATCAGTGCGAGTGTTGTTAAAACAGAGATGCTTCTCATCTTGAATCTCTCCCTTTGTTTTTTTAGATTCACCTTAATAGACGTAATCGTAATACTGTACCTATTTGACCTTAAGCCTTATTATATCTTAAAAAAATAAAAAAATCAACTTTTTTGTGCTATTCATTAGGGCTATTTATAGTAATGTTTAGAATTAATTAGACACTCCGCACCGGCGAGGTTAGAAACCTCGCCTACCAGAGGAGGAAAGGTGAGGTTAGAAACCTCGCCTACCAGAGGAGGAAAGGTGAGGTTAGAAACCTCGCCTACCAGAGGAGCGGAAAGTGTCTCTTTATTTTTAGACTTCACTATAGTTTTTAGGTTTTGCCTATTTTTTTCAGAAAGTCGCGAGCACAGCTCGCTCCTACAAGAAGGTACTTGTGGAAAAGAGGCAAATTATTGGAAAACTATGGTAAACCTTAGAATTAATTGGACACACTAAGTTGGCAAGGTTAGGAAACCTCGCCAGCGGCAGCAGGGCAGCCCGTCTTCTCTGAAATGTCTGTTTATTTATCTGGTTTACCATAAATGACCCTGGCTATTCATCAGCGTTCAGAGCAAACGCTGGAGCGTTCCGCCCAAAATTTCTGCTTTGTCTGGTTCTGGGATAAATGTGCAGTGCGTCCGAAATGCTTCAAGTGCATGTTTATAGGTCATAAAGTTCCGAACAACGGGATAGTCGGAACCCCAACAGAGCCTCCCAGGCCCAAAATGCTCGTAGAGGGCGCGGACAATCCAGTGGGTATCCGACTGCGGATAATCCCAGGGTACCTGCGAGACATAAGCGAAACCTGACATTTTGATGTGGATATTCGAAACGTCTGCCGAGGCAAGCACCTGCTTGAGCTGTGGATACGGATGCGCTTCACCGGCACGCGCGCCGCCCATGTGATGACAGAGAAAAGGGATGTCCGGAAATTGTGCTGCGAGTTTTCGGAGCGGTTCGTGCTGATGGCTTCCCATGGCAATGCTGGCGATTAATCCGAGTTCGGCGGTCGTTTGAAAGAAACGCTGCCCTTCGTTGGAAAAGAACCAATCTCCGTTATCATCGCCTCTAAGGTAATGGGTGTAACCCTTGAGGGCATATTTTTCCGCCGCTGTCCTGAGTCGTTCAGATGCACCCACTGTATGATAGGTGTCTGTCCACGAACAATCCACATCGGCGAATTGGATTAACCGATCCGGGTAACGCTTGACACACTCTGCGACGTAATCGTTGTTTTCTGGATTCCTGTCGATGCGGGCACAGATAAGCACTGCTTTATCGACGCCGTGCAGGTCCATTTCGTGGAGGAGTTGTTCGACTTTGCCACGACTTTCATCATCGGGGACTGGGGGTTGGTAGGGCCATCGGGGCCAGGCGTGTGTATGTGAGTCAATTATCATTTTTTCTCCTAAGCAGAAATACATTGATTTTTGTATCTATCCATTTAATCCGAGCATCAAGGCACCTAATTCTTGTTTGTTTGTCTCGCTTGGCTTGACAATACCGACGATCTTGCCGTCGTACATCACGGCGATCCTGTCGCTAAGGTGGAGGAGTTCATCGAGTTCAGAGGAAACGAGCAAAACGGCTCTCGCACGGTTGCGAGCGTATAGCAGACGCGAATGGACAAATCTTGCGGCGTGAATGTCCAATCCCCGCGTCGGATGGGCGGCGAGAATAAGTTCGGGTCTACCCTCTAACTCCCGCGCGACAACGATTTTCTGTTGATTCCCGCCAGAGAGCGTTTTAATCGGGTCAACTATATCCCCAACCTGAATTTGGTATTTATCCAGAGCGTTCAGCGTAGCTCGCTGAATCGGCTTTCGCCGGAGAAATCCGTGCTGACAATAGCGTCTACTTTTATGGTGTCCGATAATGAAATTATTGTCAATTCGGTCATTCAAGCTGATACCGTGTCGGTGTCTATCGGCAGGTATATGAGCAATCCGTTCACCGTTTAAGGTAAGACTCCCGCTATGGATTTGTCGTAAACCTGTCAAGACTTCAACGAGTTGTGTCTGCCCATTTCCTTCGACCCCGGCGATTCCGACGATTTCACCGGGAAATACTTCAAGATTAATCTGATTGAGGTGCTTTTTGCCGACCTCACTTGAATTTGAAGGCCGTTTTTTGTGGACCCGTCTCCGAATGAATTGCGTAAAACCTGTTTTGGCATCTGCATCTGCGGAGAGCGTAACTTTTTCCAAACGGAGCATGGGTGTTGGATTTTCGGTCTGTTCTCGTGTTACAACAGTTGGAATGACAGGTTCACCGAGCATCATTTCCGCCAAGGCTGTCGGATTGGTGTCGGCGATAGGAGACGTAGCGACAGACTGCCCGCGCCGCATTACTGTAACCGTGTCGGCGATTGCCATCACCTCATCGAGTTTGTGCGTGATAATAATAAGACTTTTTCCCTCATTTTTGAGGTTGCGCATGCAGTTAAAAAGGCCCTCGATTTCTTGTGGTGCAAGCACTGCCGTCGGTTCATCCATGATGAGGATGTCCGCACCGTGATAGAGAACCTTCAGGATTTCAGTATGTTGTTGCGTCCCAATCGGCAGAGATTCAACAGGTGTGTTCAGTGGCACATCAAAACCGAGCTGCGCTGCGAGTGCTGTAATCCGTTCTTCTGCTTGCTGCTCATCGAGTAACACGCCCAATTTGCGAGGTTCTTTGGCAAGGACGATGTTTTGAAGTGCCGTGAAAATCGGGATGAGGGTGAAGTGTTGCTGCACCATTCCCAGTCCGAGGTGCATGGCTTGCCGCGGAGAAGAGATCGTTACAGCACGTCCATCAACAAAAATCTCACCGGCATCGGGGCGACACAAGCCGTAGAGAATCTTCATGAGTGTAGATTTACCTGCACCGTTCTCACCAACGATGGCATGGATTTCCCCACGTTGGAGTGTAAAATCTACGTCGGCGTTCGCCTGTACTTTTCCAAACCGCTTATGGATGCCTCGCATCTCAATGATGGGTGCGTTTTTCATCTCTACTCTCGTTCGTGTGGTACGACGATCTCGCCAGCGATAATTTTTGCCTTAAATGCTTCGACCCGTTCCAAAATTTCGTCTGGAAGCAATGAACGGTTGACATCATCGACGATGTATTCAACGCCTCCCTCTTTCAGTCCGTAATCTTTTAGACCGCCAGAAAAACTGCCTTCCTGAACGCTCTTTATCGTTTCGTAGACAGATATTTCTACACCTTTGATAACGCTTGTGAGAACCAAGCCTGGGGCGAGATTATTCCCATTAGAATCGACCCAAATAATTGATTTTTTTAGAGTCTTCGCGGCTTCCAAGACCCCAAGACCACTGGCACCCGCAGCGGCGAGGATAATGTCCACACCGCGGTTGTATTGCGCCAGTGCGAGTTCTTTGCCCCGTGTCGGATCGTTGAACGCTTGGGGTGTAACACCGACATAGTCCGCCACAAACTCAATATCGGGGTTCGTCGCCTTAATACCGGCACGGTAGCCGATTTCAAAAGCCTCCACCAGCGGCACTTTCATTCCGCCGACAAAACCGATCTGCTTTGTCTCCGTTTTCAACGCTGCGATGACACCTGCTAAGAACGTACCCTCGTGTGCGCGGTAGGTGAGTGATGCGACATTGGGTTGTTCTATGATTGCGTCGATAAGTGCGAACTTGACATCAGGAAATTCGCCTGCGACGCGGTTCATCGGCTCTTGAAAAAGAAAGCCGACCCCAATGATAAGATCGTATTTGAGTTTTGCGAGCCTGCGGAGTGTCAATTCGGTATCGGTACTCTGGCTTGGGGTAACTTCTGTGAGTTTGAAGCCCCATTCGTCTTTGGCTTTTTTCGCACCTGCGTAAGCAGCATCACAAAATGAGAGATCCCCACGTCCTGTCACATCATAGATGAGACCTACTTTCAGTGCTGCGGGTGCTGTCCCGATCGTAACAAAATACGCTATAAGAAGCGCGATGAGAATCCTTATGTACACAATATTTTCCTTTCAATTTGTTTTTGGATAGATAGAGATGAAGCGTTCCAACGTTATTTATCATACGCGATTGTAGATTCAAAAGCAAGCAGTATTTGGCTGTTGGTTATCCGCGGTCAGCAAACACGCTTACCCCGAACAAGTTCGGGCATCCTCGCATGAATTTTTGGAAAATTAAATGACCCTATATTTTACGGGAAAAATGTTGCTTTTTTTGTTCTTTAACGTTATTCTATCTATAGCACCTCTGCTATTGCCGCAATAGCGAGGTCCATTAACGAAGGTCTAAACTCCCTTAACAAAAGATGGAGAAGAATTATGGAAATGACTATGAGATTACTGAAGTCAACGACTCTGGGTTTCATTGTGCTTTTAGGTATGGTGCTTTCACTACCAACTTTCGCGGGGACCCAACTGTGGGACTTTGAAGAAAAGCACGATGACTGGGAAGTTGCGAATGGCAATTGGGCAATCAAGGACGGTATCTATCAACTCGATAAAGGCGGGAAAGCCGAGCACTCCCTCGTCGGTGAAGAGGACTGGGACGATTACACCGTTGAAGCGAAGGTTCGGCTGGACGAAGGTAACTGGGCAGGCGTTGTCTTTCGGGCACAGAGTGAGATGGAGTATTACATCTACTACATGAACATTCCGAACAACAAGTCAGAACTCTGGAAGCACAGCAAAGGCGCGTGGGATACGCGCGTCGCGCTGAACAGCAATATCGGTGCTGCTGGAAAACTGAAGATAGAAAACGAAGAGTGGTATGACGTTAAGGTTATCGTTGAAGGCGATACTTTCAAACTTCATGTCAACGGCGAACTTCAGGGTGAACAAACAGACGGCGACTACAAAACTGGTATGATTGGTGTATGGGGCTGGGAAACCGGCGCGAGTTTTGATGATGTTATGATTACTGGGGATAATGTCGTAGATACCCTTGCCGTTGATCCAAATCAGAAACTGGCAACGATGTGGGGTCGCCTCAAGGGGCAGTAGGAAGTGGGACGGAGACTTTCCTATTACACAGTCGCAGCGGTGGCACTCGTCGGGTGCCGCCTTATCTTCGGGTACGTCTCAGACGGGTTCTGTCAAGAAACAGATGTTGCGAACATCGCAGAACGGATCCGCACCTATAAGGCACAACTTGCTGCCGATAGCACTCAGATCGAGACTCGGCTTCAACTCGCAAAGGTTTACCTCCAAATTGAGGCTTATACGGCAGCGGTTGAGGCGTATCAACAATTAATAGCCGCTGTCGAAGGAGTCCCTCACTCGGATATTTTAGCCGAGGCTTACTACGGTTTGGGACTGGCATATACCGGGCTTGAAGGGTTTGAAGACGCTATCGCTGCACACCAGCGGGCGATTACGTATAGCCCCAATTGGGCATATAGCCACGCGGCGTTAGCGAGTGCTTACGCCAATATGCACCGTTATACTGAAGCCCTTGATGCCTATAAAATCGCTGTTAAACTGGATCCGACCGACGAGATGATTCATCATCAACTTGGGAATGTTTATAGCAAACGCGGGGAAAGCGCAGCAGCGATACGGCATCAACGACAGGCAATTGCGATCGCACCGGCGTTCGCAGCTGCACACTATCAACTCGGACTCCTCTATGCTCAAGAGAAACAGTGGGCTGATGCTATTGCGTCCTATCGGACTGCATATTCACACGACGCAACGTTAGTCGAAGCCCTCTACAACCTCGCGCAAGCCTATCTTCGTACTGGGGATACGGCGGCGGCACGCGAGCAGATGGCACTTTTTGAGAAACAGAAAGCGACACTAACACCACTATCGCAGTTACGCGGCGCATTGCAAAGGACACAAGGGACAAAAGACAGGGCTCAGATCCTTGCTAACATCGGTAGACTTTACCTCAAAAACGGACAGTATGAGAAGGCGGTCTGGGAATACCAGAAAGCACTGGGAATGAACCCTGAATTAGTGCTGGCGTATAACGGCATCGGTATTGCTTACACGATGCTTGAAAGATATCCAGAAGCGATTGTAGCACAGCAGAAAGCGTTGGAACTCCAACCCGATTTCGCGAAGGCACACGCAGGACTGGGGTTGGCATATTTCATGCAGAATAAGTTAGCACTGGCGTTGGAACACTACCGGCACGCTGTCGCGCTGGAACCCGATCTTTTAGATGCCCATCTGAAGATTGGAAAAATTCTGCTGAAACAGAAGCGTTATGCGGCGGCAGTGGATACATATCGGGCGAGCGCGGCATTATCCCCCGACAATGCGGAGCTATATCATAACCTCGGTATGTGCTATGCACGCCAAGCGGACGCAGATTTAGAAGCGGCGCGTCGTTACGCACAGGAAGCCATCCGCTTGAATCCGAACGTTGCAACTTACTACAATACGCTTGCACTCATTGCGTTTCGATGTGGAGACTATTTGCAGGCAGAGCAGGCAATCCGAAAGGCGTTGGAACTGGATCCTGAAAATCCGAATTATCAACAAGGACTAAAGCAGATTTCTGGCAAAGTGGGATCGAAATAGAAAGGACTCGCATGGCATACGCAAGCCTTGAAGAGTTCGTGAAAGCCTTGAACCGGGCAGGCGAACTCAAACGCATTAAAACGACTGTATCACCAGACTTAGAGATCAGTGAGATTACCGATCGCGTGAGTAAAGCAGGGGGTCCTGCGCTCCTATTTGAGAATGTCGAAGGCAGTCGGATGCCGCTGCTGATTAACACTTACGGCTCATATCGACGGATGGCGATGGCACTCGGTGTTGATAATCTCGCCCAGATTGCATCCGAAATTGAGGCGATGATTAAGCTGGAAGCCCCCGATTCGCTTCTGGATAAGATGAAAATTCTCCGCCTCCTGTCCCAATTGGCAAACTTTCCACCGAAGACGGTCAAACGGGGTGCCTGTCAACAAGTCGTGCTGACGGATGAAGAGGCATCCTTGGATGTCCTGCCGCTCATTAAATGTTGGCCCCTTGATGCCGATAGGTATATCACCTTACCACAAGTTTTTACGCATAGCCTAAAAACCGGTCAACGAAATGTCGGTACGTATCGTTTACAAAAGTTAACCCCATACACGTTGGCGATGCATTGGCAGATTCACCACGACGGTGCGGCGCATTATCGGGAGTATCAACAGGCAGGGCAACAGATGCCTGTTGCGATCGCACTCGGTGGAGATCCCGTGATGTCTTATATCGGGACAGCACCGCTGCCCTCTGGGATTGATGAACTCCTGTTCGCAGGGTTTCTCCGAAAATCGAACGTTGAGATGGTGCCTGCCAAAACCATTGACATGCTGGTACCTGCGGATGCAGACATTGTGATTGAAGGGTATATTGAGCCGGGTGAGACCTGTATAGAGGGACCCTTTGGGGATCATACAGGCTTTTATTCGTTAGCGGATGAATATCCACTGCTCCATATCACAGCAATCACACATCGCAAGAATCCGATCTATCAGACCATCATCGTTGGCAAACCGCCGATGGAAGACTGTTACATGGGAAAGGCGACCGAACGCATCTTTATGCCACTTATTAAGACGCAGCTCCCGGAACTCGTGGACATGAATTTACCTTTATTCGGTGTATTTCACAATTTCGCACTTATCTCGATTGATAAGCGATACCCGTATCAGGCGAAAAAGATGATGCACAGTTTGTGGGGACTTGGGCAGCTGATGTTCAGCAAGATTATCATCGTTGTTGATAAAGACGTTGACGTTCAGAACGTGGAGGAGGTACTTTTCTACGTGGGAAGCAATGTCGATCCGAAACGCGATGTAACAATTGTTGAAGGACCTGTCGATGTGCTGGATCACGCTTCGCCACTCATGGGTGCTGGGTCAAAGATGGGCATTGATGCTACAACGAAATGGCCCGAAGAAGGCTATCAACGCGAGTGGCCCGAAGAGATTCGGATGTCTGATGAGGTTATCGCGTTAGTGAATGAAAAGTGGAAGAAATATGGGCTTTGAGAAATTAGGAGAAAAACGATGGCAGAAACGATTTACGATGTTGCAGTCATTGGTGCGGGCCCCGCAGGGGCGCAAGCGGCGGTCTCAGCGAGTCACCAGATGCGGCATGTTTTGGTCCTCCACTCTGGCAAAGTGAGTTTTAGCAGAGGGCGTGCTTACTGGTCGAAGTCGGTTGAGATTGAAGATGCGCCGGTATTCCCGGGGATTATCGGACCCCATTTTGCAAAAGAACTCATGCGCTGGATGGAAAGCCGCCCGGTCATGGACTTCATGATTGGTGGTGAGAAACGTAAAACCGGTATTGATATTCGCGACGGATTGGTAACGAAACTCAAACGGAACGGCGAATTGTTTGAACTCGAAGCGTCTACAAAAACACTCAAACGCGGTAGGAATTTAGAAATAGAGAACTTTAAGTCTCGAACCATTGTTGTCGCCGCTGGATTTGATGACAAGTGGCCCGATATTGAGTTTGAACCCGGTGAGGAGCGATTGTATAAACAGTACGCTACCGTCTTTCGCTATGCTGGCAATCGAAAAGGGTGGCACGTCTGCATCCGTTGCGATGGGCATTTGCACGTGAATGAACATCTCGCACTCCTCGGTGTCGGCGACTATATCTACGAGGCAGCGATCGGCGCACAGGACTTCACAGATAAAATTACAATCCTAACGAACGGCAGACCGCACGGTATGTCGCCACCTGTGTTGAAACAGATCCAAAAACGTAAAATTAATATTATTGAAACAAAAATCAAACGGCACATTGGCGAAAAAACAGACCTCTTGGGGTTTGAGATGATTGATGGTAGCGAGTTGTTCTTCCACGGATTCCTCGTTGACGAAGGGTTAATCCCAAACACAAAATTCCTTGAAGGCTGGGACTATCAGAAGGACGAGGAAGGATTGATTATCACAAACGAGGATATGCAGATGCTGGATAGCAGCGGCGAGCCGATTCCTGGGCTCTTCGCCGCGGGCGACATCATATCTGGCGAGCGGAACCTCATTGCGACGGCGTTTGCCCTCGGACAAGAGGCTGGCTTGTCAGCGTCAGACTCCCTGCGCCGATGGCATTTCCCAGATTAGGAGGCAAGACGGCTAAATGCAAGATGAACAGAGAGATACTTTCTACATCATTGATACACACGCCGAGATATTCCGAGCGTACTACGCCATCCGCAACGGATTAACGAGCAGCGTCACCGGTGAAGCGACACACGCCGTGTTTGGATTTGCGGGAACGCTCATTAGAATCCTTTCGCAACTTAAGCCGCAATATCTCGTCGCTGCGATCGATACACCCGGCAAAACGTTTCGCAATGATCTTTACTCAGCATACAAAGCAAACCGATCCGCACCCCCTGACGATCTCGTGACCCAGATTCATCGCATTTTGCAATTACTTGAGGCATTCGGTATCCTAACGCTTGGTAAACCTGAGTTGGAAGCGGATGACATTATAGCATCTCTCACACAAACAATTCTCGATACCCCGGAAGCAGGCCACGTAGATGTTACCATCGTTTCGAGAGACAAAGACCTTGAGCAACTTCTCTGTGATCGGGTAGCGATGTTAGACCTTCACAAAGATACGATCATCGACGTTCAATCCTTGTGGGAGACGAAAGGCATAAAACCGTCGCAGGTCGTCGATATGCTTGCGTTGATGGGAGATAACTCAGATAACGTCCCGGGTGTTGAAAAAATCGGTCCCAAGACGGCAGCACAACTGATTCAGCAGTACGATTCTGTTGACGGTATTTTTGCGCATATTGAGGAAATTAAGGGAAAACGTCGCGAGAATCTGGAGAAGGCACGTTCGCAAATTGCTCTGGCGCAACAACTCGTGACGTTGCGGCGAGATGCGGATTTAGACTTCTCACTGGAGCAGGCTCGCGTTAAACCACTTGACCTGAAGAAAATCCTACCGCTGTTTGAAGAATTGGAACTTAAACGTTATCAACAGGTTGTAACAGAACTCGCCGAGGGCGACGCTGGTTCGGATAGTTCTACGCTCACCCAACCGACAACTCGTAAAGAACGCGTTGCAGCGTTGGCGCGAAAGACGGATTCTATCTTGGATAAAGGGGACTACGACACCGCGGAAACAGGCACCTATTCGGCAATTGTTACACACACCGAATTAAAAGAGCTCGTCGAGACGCTTTCGGCACAAGCGATTTTCAGTTTTGACACCGAAACGGACGGTTTGGAGCGCGAGTCAACGCTTTGTGGTCTCAGTTTTTCGTGGGCACCGAAGCAGGGCGTTTATGTCCCAATCCGCTCACCGCAACCTGAGGGTCATCTCGATGCCGATACGGTGCTTTCCGCACTCAAACCGATTTTGGAAGACCCGGACCTACCGAAATGTGGGCATAACCTGAAATTTGATACGGGTATCCTCATCCGAAACGGGATTAAACTCCAAGGTGCTGTTTTCGATACCTTATTGGCAAGTCAATTGGTTGACGCTCGGACTCCCTCTCATAATCTTGATACGTTGGCACTCCTTCATTTGAATCATAAAATGATCTCCTTTCAGGAGTTAACCGCAGCTCCGAGTGATAACAACAGTGATGAAATGAAGGATTTAGGAGAACTCTTTGAGGCAGAAGCAGAAGAACAGAGAACAATTGATGAGATCCCGTTAGAACAAGCGACAATCTATGCTGCAGAAGACGCTGATATTGCGTTACGGCTTCATCACTTCCTGACCCCGAAATTGGAAGAGATGGACATTACGGCGTTAGTCCGTGATATAGAATCACCGCTCGCCCCTATTCTCGCTGAGATGGAATATAACGGCATCGTTTGTGATAGAGAGGAACTCAAACATCAAAGCGGCGTGATCAGCCAACTCGTTAACACACGGCAAGAAGAGATTCACGAAATAGTTGGGTATCCGTGTAATATTGATTCGCCGAGACAATTAGCACAAGTCCTATTTGAGGAACTCGGTTTCAAACCGGTGAAACGGACGCGCGGTGGTAAAGTTTCTACGGATGTGACGGTTTTGGAAGCCCTCTCTTTGAGAGAGGATATCAATAATCCGAAGACGAGTGTGCCGCGTCTGATCATCGAATATCGCCAATTCCGAAAGTTGCAGAGTACCTATTTGGCGCAGCTTCAGGCAGCAGTAGATCCGAAAACCGAGCGTATCCACACACATCTCTACCAACTCACAACAGCAACAGGACGTTTGAAGTCGGATCGACCGAATTTACAGAACATTCCAGTCCGGACAGAAATCGGGAGACAGTTGCGGCGTGCCTTCATAGCACCCGAGGGCCATAAGTTAATCTGTGCCGACTATTCACAGATTGAACTTCGCATCCTTGCGCACTTCAGCGAAGACGAGCATTTAATCGAAACGTTCACTGAGGATTTAGACATCCACACAGCAGTCGCTTCGCAGGTGTTCGAGGTGCCGACTGATGCCGTTACGCGGGAGCTTCGGGATAAAGCAAAGACTATCAATTTCGGTATCATCTATGGTGTATCCCCCACAGGTCTCTCGCGCCGGATTAAAGGGATGCAGGTACAGGAAGCGGCAGCCCTCATTGCGGATTATAAGACCCGTTTTCCGGGGATAGAGGGCTTTCTACAGGCGTGTGTCCGCGAGGCATCGGATCAGGGATACGTTAGCACGCTTACCGGACGGCGACGGGCAATCCCAGAAATTTACGCTTCCAACCAAAGGCAGCGAAGCCTCGGCGAACGGCTGGCAATCAATACAGTGGTGCAAGGTTCCGCTGCAGACCTAATGAAAGCGGCAATGGTTCGTGTGCAGCAACGTATTGATAAAGACAGGCTCCCCATGAAAATGCTCCTACAGATTCACGATGAATTAGTGCTTGAGACACCCGAAGCACACGCCGAAGCATACGCTGAGATTGTTTGTGAGGAGATGGAGAACGCAATGTCCTTGCGAGTACCGCTGCGGACAGAAGCGGGTATCGGTGATAATTGGATGATCGCGAAGTAACAGTAACATCTTCGACGCTTAAATTTCAGAATTTACAAGACTCACGCAGCTCCTCTACTGGGTGAGGTTAGGAAACCTCACCAGCGGCGTGTGGGCCGTAGGTATTGAAAATCGGCACATTTTGCTGAAGACCGGCACATTTTGTTGTATTTAACCCGTTAAATCCCCGTCATCAGATGGACTTTAAAAGGAAATGGGTAAGCCCGAAAATTATTAAGGTTGACAAACAATATTAATTATGGTATAATTTAGGTTAAGGTAAATTTAAGGGAAATGTGATAGTGTCCGCTGGCAAAGTTACGAGTAGTGTTTTGACAGTTTTACGGTTTGGAACCAGAGCATTCTCAATATGCGATGTGACGAGGGTCCAACAAGAGATTGATAAGAATTACTTTTTGCCAATCTTTCCTACGCTTGCTGCCAAATTTCTGCCTTTGAAAATGCTGACAGTGCTCAGTTTTCTCATTTTCCCGTATTCTTATCCCATTCCTTGTGTTTTGGAAGATGTCGGTACGCATGGATGTGCCGTTTGTATTCATAATACTGGGTTGGGATACATATAATTTCTAAAAGGAGAAACGAGATGAATATCTACGTTGGCAACGTGCCTTATGCGGCCACGGAAGAGGACCTTGAAGCACTCTTTAGTGAGTACGGTCCGGTTGCGACTGCTACAATTATCCGTGACCGGTACGATGGTCGCTCCAAAGGATTTGGCTTCGTTGAAATGGAAAACCAAGAGGATGGCGAGCGAGCGATAGAAGCGTTGGACGGTCAAGAAATGATGGGACGTCCGTTGAAGGTCAACCCAGCACGTCCTCGCGAGCAACGCCGTGAGCCTCGTCAGTATAACGCGGAGATGTAGTCTCCGTTCGGGTGTCTTCCTTAGGAGTACACCCATATAACTTGTGGAATCGGATTGAAGCGATGTCGCCAAGTTGGTAACATCTGCTGCGATGTGACTTGCAAATTTTTGCCCCAGTTTTGGGACATGTTTTATTTAAACACGTTCCAAACCGGGGCTTTTCTCTTTAAAAGCATCGGGGTAAAAATAGAGACGACAGCTGCGGATGCGATAGAAACTACCGCATCCGCAGCATCTCCATCTCTATTGGATTAATCTTGCCGCTTAAGCATGCCCCAAGTGACAGCGATTTTTCCAGCAGGTTCTACCGCGACACCCAAGACCTGTAAACCGTTATTCATAACGTCAGCAATATCGTCATCGGTCAAGGGGGCATGGAAAAGCCCGACTTCGTCCATAGCACCCGTGAACCAGTTGCCATCACCATCCCAAATGCCACACCCGCCGATATTGACGTTGAAATCCGACCGACCGTGGTTGGGCCAGCTGCCTTCTACCGTTGTTGCCTCTCCATCCACGTAAACTTTGGTGAATTCGCGCGTCGCAACAGCAGCAACGTGGTGCCATTCACCAGATGGATGTGGATACGGATTATTATTGCTGCCGGCAGTAGGTGTCCACAAGGCAACAGTCGTTGGGTTAATAAAACCGAACTCCGGTGAATCGTTTTGTCCTATCAATCCGACACGGTTAGAGGTAATATTCCCCGGCTTCACCCAAGCGACAACAGTGAACTCGCGCCGACCGTTGAGGAGTCTTTGACCGGTGCTGACACAGTTGCCCGTGCCATCAAAGCCCAAAGCACCGCCAAACCGACCATCCACCCAAATTGGAGCGTTGACGATAGTTCCATGATTGTTATTTCCTGATGAGTCCATCGCTATGCTTCCTGCCCCGTCATCAAACAACCAAAGACCTACGACACTACTGGGATCAATTTCGGCACTACTGCTGTTGACAGCAACGAGACTCATAGCCATCAGTCCAAGACTGAACAGAATAAATGTTAAAGCATTAAATTTCATTTGAATCCTCTCGCTTTCTTTAGAGATTTCCCGCGTCACGAGGCGGGTTTGTCTTTTGAACCTATTCCGCTGTTCCTGAAGTCATCAGGACATGTTGACTGCCCGATGCTTTCCGCAGCGTTACCAGAAATAGCAGATTAAATTATATTTTGACACATTTTGCATTAAAATGCAAGTTTTTTTTAGAAGCACTATTTTGTTAGTATAGCATAAAGTGCAATAATTCTCAAAAAATAAATAGTCAGAAGAACAAAATTCTGATAGAATACGACAGGAATATACGAATTTTCTTAGTAGTAAAGAACGTAGAGATTTTACACACCAAACCCCATAAATTTAATACGTAATATGTTTGTTAAACGATACACAACAATTTTTATTCTTCTTACGAGTATCTTATGGACAGCCGAAGCAGAAACCGATACACCCGTTTTTACAGAGGTAACTTCGGCACTTGGTTTGACACAAACAGACGCGGTTTGGCCAGCAGGCACACATGCTCTGCCCGAAGTCATCGGGAGCGGTGTCGCTCTGTTTGATTATGATAACGACGCCGCATTGGACATCCTGCACATCCGATTTCCACCACCGGGAAAAACCGATACACCCGCGCCTAACCGACTTTTTCAACAACAACCCGACGGCACGTTTGTTGACGTTACAGATGCGGCTGGCATCGGAGACAAGGGTTACGGACAAGGGGTTGCAATTGGTGATGTGGATAATGATGGGGACGCTGATGTCCACGTAACGAACTACGGACCCGATGCATTTTACCGAAACAACGGAGATGGTACTTTTAGTCTCGCAGACGTAGGTATCTCAAACGAGGGGTGGGGGACATCGGCGACTTTCGGCGATTACGATAGGGACGGATACCTCGATCTCTATGTTGCCAACTACGTTCAATTTGATCCAGCAGCGGTGTGTCGTGGAAAGCACAGCGCGCCAGATTATTGTAATCCGCAAGTTTTTGATGCCGCTCCAGACTGTCTATTCCGAAACAACGGAAATGGCACGTTTACAGATGTGACACAACAAGCGGGTATCGCTGCAATGCCGGGAAGAGGGCTCGGCGTTGTTTGTCTCGATCTGACGGGTGATGGATGGGTGGATTTTTACGTTGCAAATGACGGCGAAGCAAATCAACTCTGGGTCAATCAGACAGATGGCACCTTCAGTGAGGAAGCGATCGTGCGTGGGCTCGCCTTTAACGCTTACGGACAACCTGAAGGCAGCATGGGCATTGCAGTCGGAGATGTCAACGGTGATATGCGGGCGGATCTCTTCGCAACCCATTTGTCCGGCGAAACGAACACGCTTTACATCACTACGCCTTATGCCGTGTTTGTTGATATGACTGAAGTCTCAGGCTTCGCTGGACACGATCTGCTTTTTACAGGCTTCGGGTGCGGATTTCTCGATTTCGACAACGATGCCGACCTCGATATTGCCCTTGTCAATGGACGTGTGAAGCGTGGGACTATTTTAGAGGGTGCCAACGTTGGCGAATTCTGGAACTTCTACGCTGAGCCGAATTTGCTTTTCCAAAATTCTCGGACGGCATCTGAAAATCCAGTATCAACCATCACTTTCAAGGATGTAAGCGCGCTTGCTCCCGATTTCACACACCCGGTTGAAGTGAGCCGCGGCATGGCTTTTGGGGATATTGACCGAGATGGCGATGTCGATATGGTGGTGAGCAGTTTGGACAATCGGATGCGCCTTTTCCGAAATGATGGCGCGCCATCGCAGAACAACTATCTTTTTGTTCAAGCCATCACGCAGAACCGAGATGCACTCGGTGCCCGCGTGACACTACGCACCGAATCCCGCGATCTGATGGCTCACGTCCTGCCGGGAACGAGTTACCTCAGTAGTAGTGAACCGAGCGTCCACTTCGGATTGGGAAAAATCGATGCCGTCAAGGCGATTGAAGTACACTGGCCGGATGGGGATCGTGAAAAATTTCCGGGTTCAGCTGCCAACCGGCGTGTAACGGTGTCCCAGGGAGAGGGGGTGTCCTTTTGAAGAAATTAACGCTCTGTTTATCTCTCATGCTCATCAACACATTTACACCCGTAGAGAGTGAGATTGATGTCCCACAACCCGCGGACCTCGGTTTAGTAAAAGAAAAACTCCTTTTAGATGCTATCGAAGCTGCCCAAGGGTCAGTCCGAAACGCTCCAGACGATGCGAATGTATGGGGACACTTGGGGGATGTCTATCTGAGTCACGGCTGGGAAATTCCAGCGATACCGTGTTATCGCCAAGCCAGCCAACTCGCTCCGAATGAATTCCGGTGGTACTACTTACTCGGAAGACTCAACAAGCAGCACTACCCAAAAGAATCTGTCGAATACCTAACCCGTGCGCTCGCTTTGGATCCAAAATACGTGCCTGCACATCTCTATCTCGCTTCGGCACTCCGTATTTTAGGACGGCTTGATGAAGCACGCCACCATTTGGAACGCGCGAAGCAGCTCCAACCTGACAACCCCTTCTCTGAACTCTGGCTCGGCGAAATCGCGCTGTCGAGGCAGCAGATAGAAGACGCTCGGACGCATTTGGAGAGAGCTCTGCGCCTGAATCCGGGGCAGAGCGAAGCACACGCCTTGATGGCACAAATCGCGATTACGGCAGGGGATACACAAGCGGCACAACAGCACGCACAAGCAGCACGCCAACCGAGCCAGTACAATGAATTATCGGATCCAGCGTGGTGGGAAGTCCTACAAGCCGGTGTCACTGCGCCTCTGTATGCCGAACGCGGGAGACACTATATGTCAAGAGGGGATTATGCCCATGCTGTGGCTGAATTTGCGCCGCTCATCACAGATACGCAAAAAGATATAAAAGTGTGGTTTGACTACGGGATTTCACTCATGCATACAAGGCAACATACTGAAGCCCTTGCTGTGTTTGAACGCACCCAATGGTTACTCCATAACGATGCGGAGATTCAGAAAGAGAGAAGTACAGACGAAATAGCGTATTTGAAAGCACAAGCCTATAACTACATGGGACAGATCTACTATGAAATTGGACAGACAGACGCAGCAGTTCTCGCCTGTCAAAAGACACTTCAGTTCGGAGAATTACTCATCAGGGGCGGAGAAAATGGCAAGCCTCAAGGACAATTGGGCATTTCGGCTTACGGCACTTTTTTCTCGAATGTGCATGCGAATCTGGCAATGGTGTATGAGAACACAAATCAACTTGAAGCGGCGATTGGACACTATCAAAAAGCCCTTGAACTACAGCCAGTAAAACTGTCTCTGCATAGCAACCTTGCTGGTGTCTATTGGAAAAAACGCCGTTATGTGGAAGCCGAGCCGCACTACAAACAGGTTATAGCTCACGAAGCAAGGGATGTCCAAGCCATTTACAGATTAGGTTTAATCTTTGTAATGAAGAATCACTACCTTGAAGCCATCTCCCATTTTAAAAAAGTTATCGAAATTGACGGAACGCACGTTCGCGCGTATGGTGCGTTAGGCGTCGCTTACCAGAAAATAGGACATATTTCAGAGGCGATTGGTACCTTTGAAAAGGTTTTAGAATTAGAACCGGGTAATAAGGTTGCGTTAGACCTGCTCCAGCAGCTGCATGAATCGAAGTAGCGACTTCAGTATGTGTAAGAAGAAGGTATGTGCTCGGGAAAGTCCCTCATAGACGCACTTAGACATCACCAAGCGCGCCTACGAGCAAGAAAAAAGGAAAGTTATTGCCTGATATGATGAGTCGCCTTAATACGACCCCACGTTGTTTCGAGTTTGCCTTCCGGATCAACTGCCAAGTAATTTTGATATCCTTTGTCCATTAACTCTTGGATATCCTCTTGCTCCAATGCCGAGTGGAAAATCATGACTTCGTCCATCAGACCCGGAAAAAAGTTTCCGCCTGGATCCCAGACCCCACAGCCACCGATGTTAACATCAAAAGGTGCTGCGCCATGATTCCCCCATTTCCCCTTCTGCTCGGCGTATTCACCATCAATATAAGTGTGGACGTAGTCCTGAGTCGCAACACACCCGACGTGATGCCAATTCCCATCACCGTGTTTATGTTTCCATGGATTATTTGTCAGCCCCGCTGAAGGCGTCCAGAGGCTAAGTTCATTGGTCGTAATAAAACCAAATTCAGGTGCGTTGTTCTGTCCAACAAGTCCAGTCCGGGCGGGCGGATCGTCCGTGCTCTGTATCCATGCAAGAATAGTAAACTCTTCAAGAGCCTCAAGAAGTTTCTGCCCAGTCTTGACACAGCCCGCTTTTCCATCAAAATCGAGTGCTTTGCCGAATTTACCATCTACCCACGGTGCTTTGACGACCTCGCCGTCGTTTCCTTGCCCGGATAAGTCTTTAGCGACCCCACCTTTGCCTTCGTCAAACAACCAGATACCGACCGCAGATTCAAAATCAATCTCGGCAGGACTGATGTGTGCAACAATGAGACTGAAACAGATTACACCGAGGGTTAATAAAACTTTTTTCACAGTTTTCCTTCCTATGTTTACCGTGAGCGCGCTGGCAAAGCGCGCCCACGCGTGTTGGAAATAGAAATCGTTATTACCTAAAATGGTTAGTCGCCTTAATACGACCCCAAGTTGTTTCGAGTTTACCTTCCGGGTCAACCGCCAAATACTGTTCAAACCCTACGTCCATCAGTTCTTGAATATCTTCCTGTTCCAAGGGGGAGTGGAAGATAGCGACTTCGTCCATTGCCCCTGAAAAGAAGTTTCCACCGGGATCCCAGACTCCACACCCACCAATATTGACATTAAAGGCAGATGCGCCGTGATTTGCCCAACCGCCTTTTTGCTCAACGTATTCACCATCAATATAGGTATGGACGTAGTCCGTCGTAGCGACACACCCGACGTGGTGCCATTCACCGTCCCCGTGTTTGTATTTCCAAGGGTTCTGTGTGCCACCAGCAGTAGGTGTCCAGAGATTAATAGAATTGGCATTAATAAAGCCGAATTCAGGGGCATCGTTTTGCCCGACGAGTCCAGTCCGGTTCGGCGGCGCGTCATTCGTTTTTACCCATGTGAGAATGGTAAACTCTTCGAGATTGTCAAGGAGTTTCTGACCAGTTTGCACACAACTGGCTTTTCCATCGAATTCAAGTGCCTTGCCCCATTTACCATCTACCCAGTTGGGGGATTTGACGAGCTCACCCTCGTTTCCTCCCACAGAAATGTCTCCAGCGACCCCGCCTCTGCCTTCGTCGAACAACCATATACCGACCGCAGTATCAAAGTCAATCTCGGCGGTGCTGATGTGAACCGCGATAAGGCTGAAACACATCACGCCGAGGGTGAATAAAACTTTTTTCACAGTTTTCTCCTCCGATGTTTATCGTAAGCACGCTTCGGAAGCGCGCTGCTACGATTAGATTTTGTTCTCAGTATAACTTCATCGTAAATTATATTGCACAAAATTGCAAGAAAAAACCTGATTCAGACAAAATTTTGTGTGCACATACGATGCAACTTGTCTAAATCAGGCTTAAAATGGTTGTTGGTTAATGGTTAATAGTTCCTGGTGTGGCGGTTGTAATCGTTAATACCAACAACTCTCAACCCAGAGCCATTAACGCTAATAACTTGCCTTCAGATGTCCCCAGATTGTCGGAAGTTTGTTCGCGGGTTCAACAGCGAGTGCTTGTGCGTTGAGGAGTTTCGCATCGCCGATTGCGGAGTGATCACAACCCGCACCATCACCCCCATCGCCCATGATGATTTCAAGTTCGCTTGCGTTCGCAGGGATATCGAATTCGACCTTGACGGCATCAACATTTTTTCCGCCATCAGTGCCTTGGAGTACATCAGACTTGAAGACCTGTTTCCCGTCAACACTGAAGACGAAATCACCACTACCGCCGTGTCCACACTCTGCGGGGTCTTTCTCATCGGACATGCCGACATAACCTTCAAATTTGAGGTAATTGTCGCCACTTAAATCGTAGACGAGTGTAGCAATACTATGGGATCCAATACCACGCTCAAAGTAGATACCACCGATAACGATTTCGTTGCGGGTACCTCCGCCTTCGCCGATCGTAGCATTGTCGGTATCAAGGGGACCGCCCCATCCCGTCCATTCGCCTTCATCATTTGATGGGTTCAGTCCGCAAGCGTTCGGTTTCGGTTCGCTACCGCCAATCAAGGCGAGGTAGGTGACACCCTTTCGCTCATCTTCTTCAACGACCTCATCATAATCGTTCTGAACGGCATCGCCTTCTTTGTTGACTTCCTTGACCGGTTTCGCTCCGTCCCCATCTAAGTTCTCACAGTCGCTCTTCGCAGCGTGGACGCTGAAAGCGAATCCAACAAGAAGCATGACGACTAAAGCAGATACATTAATAAATTTCACTTTTTGTAAACCTCCATCTGTTTATCGTATTTTTTGCACAATAAGCCTCAAATAAGTTTTTAGCATTTGTGCGTATTGGCTAAAAATACTATTTGTCTATATTACACAACTATAGGATGCAAGATTACCTCGTCTACTCGGTCATACTTGTAGCGTTCTTCGGATCGGAATACGATGTCGAGTTCACGCTTAGCACTCTCTTCGGAGTCGGAGGCGTGTACAATGTTATGTGTTACGTTCACTGATAAATCGCCTCGAATTGTTCCGGGTTGCGATTTTGTCGGATCGGTATCTCCATTGATAATACGCACTAATTCTATCGCGCCTCGACCCTCAACAACTAAAGCGACAATGGGTGCCGAAGTCATGAATTCAATAAGTACATCGTAAAAAGAGCGTCCTTGATGGACGGCGTAGAGTGCTTCTACCGCCTCGCGCGGGAGTTGTTGTAGTTTCATTCCGACAATCTTCAGTCCCTTGCGCTCGTAGCGTGCAATAACTTCCCCGATAAGTCCACGTTGGACCCCATCGGGTTTAATCAGCACCAATGTCTGTTCTGTTTCCATTATCCCTCCATCTGAACCCTTTACGTGTGCCTACATAGCACATACACTTTAAACCTGAGCGACTGACTACCGTAATACAAGCCAGGGCCATTCAGTTTTCCAATAATTTACATCCGGATGCCCCAACTTGTTGGGGAAAAGTGTGCTGTCCCGAATAAATTCGGGCTTCCGGAAGCGTGAAGGCTTCAGATATGTAAACTTAACTCTTAAAACTAAATAGCCCTGTAATACAAGCATCTCAGACTTGACATCAAGTCTTTTTAAGTATATCATATTTTCGAGACGGTTTCAATTTTATTTCCCTAAAATAGATTTAATAGAGGTGTTTATGTACGATAAACTCGGAGAAGCGATATTAAAGACAGAAGAACGGATGGAAGTCGGTGTAATTACTGCCCCCGATGCGTCCCACGCTGAAGAGGTGAAACAATTCCTCGGGCATAAAGGCGGCAACTGGGAATGGCATATTGAACGGTGCGTCACGGAAGCACTTGATGCTTTGGAAACCCGTTTCTATGTCGGCAAACTCGACGGCCGCGTGATTACCAACATTATGACGGTCGAGCATGAAGGCATCGGTATCTTAGGGCATGTCTTTACGCTCCCGAACCAACGCAGGAAAGGGGCATGTAAAGGGGTGATGGGATACCAGATGAAGGATTTCCGAGAGCGTACCGGTCGCGCCCTCTACCTCGGCACGGGCTACAACAGCCATCCGTATTACATCTATCACAGTTTTGGATTTGAGAGTGTGTTTCCAGCATCTGGATTTATGAAGTATCATGTCAATGTGGACTTTGAGGAACAGTATTTCGCACCGGCACCTGCGGCACCGAAATCGGTTGAATGGCATGACTGGCCGAAAGTCACGGCACTCTCAGGGATTGTCGGATGGGACGCACTCCGGAGTCTGGCGTGGGATGTCTACGGTCCCACGAATATGGAAGGCGGCTTTCTCGGCTTCAAGCACGCTTTGGAAGTCGAAGATGCTTATGACGCTGCCCAATTGCTGGTTACTTCGGAGGGTGCCATCGTTGGGTGGGCGACTGTAAACCGTGACGGACGCTGGAAACCGGCGACTGCGGTATTGGACCTCTTTTTTCATCCGAATTTCACGGACGCTGTTCCGACGTTGCTTTCGGCGGTGACGTTTCCCGATGTGAAGGTGCAGTGTTATGTTGATAGCGGTGCTGAGCAGAAGGCGGCGGTTTTAGAGACAGCAGGATTTGCCTGCGAAGGTCGGTTTGAAAAGCAGTTTGTGTATGGTGGACAGGATTATGATGTTTTGGTATTTGGGCGGGGTAATTCCTGCTACTCTGTAGAAGCGTGATATTCATCAAGCTCGAGGTTGGCGTTTGTCTTCCTTAGTGGCGCGCTTGTAGACTCTTCAGTAGCAGCGTTAATATGGGTACTTACAGTTTCTAAAGATGTAATTGAAAGACAGCATCCCAAAGCACTGAGAACGGTTCTAAGGGTATCGATCCGCGGTGCTTTCTCACTTGCTAACACCTTCGAGAGGAGCTGGGGATCAATGTCTGTTCTTTTGGCGAGTTTGGAAATTCCGCCTTGTGCTTCAACGACATACCGGAGTGCTAATTGAACTGTGGTGAAATTTCCGTGAAACTGATATTCTTCCATAACAGCAGATAGATAGCCGCTTACATTCTCTTGTTCAGCAAGTTGCTCAATGAGGAGGGTGTCCCATGTTCCATAAATCTTCATCGTTTGTGCCTCTCTTTGCATTCGTTCCAATAGTTTTTTGCGAGTCTAATATCCCGTTTCTGTGAAGACTTGTCGCCCCGCACAGCAGAAGAATAATTGTGTTATCGACTTTACCAAAATAGATGCGATAGCCTGCCCCGAAATTGAGACGTAGTTCCCAAACTCCATCTCCGACAAATTTATGGTCTCCAAGGTTCCCAGTTGTGACAGAAGTGAGTCGTGCTTGAATCCGTTGTCGTACTCTTGTATCTTGAATTGAAAAGAACCATTCTGTGAAAGGTTCGTGACCGTTTGGAATCTGATAAAAATCTATTGCTCTCGGATATGCATTACGCATTGATGATTTCTCGTCTATCAGGGATCAACAAACTGAGAGGAATTATACCACAGCTTGAAGTGTCGTGTCAAAAGAAATTGGGGGACATGTCTGCTTTGTGTATGGGTATGTAAATATTTTGTCGATTATCAGAATGTCTGAATCGCGGATTTTCTCGGATGATCCGGATAACACGGATTTTCAGACTACGTCCTATCAAACCCAGGCTTATCTATGGCGGCTGAACACCACTTCTACAAACGTGTCGGAATAGTAAGTGTCAAAAACTGGACACACCCTTTGTGCATTTTAAGTTGGAAAAATTTTAACATTTGTAGTATTCAGTAAAACCCAGCAGTTGAGCTCCATTGAGCTTGATCACCGAAATCATCTTGAAAAGCCTGCAAATCCTGATTCAGACAATTAATAACTAACCGTCAACCGTTAAACAATCCTGCAAATCCTGCTCCAGATTCATAGACCCCCGACAAACCCACGTCACGCCTGACTTTATGCGGTTTCTAAACCCGTAATTTTCATAGCGTTAAGTATGAAAACTATGAATCACAACCCCACTGCATCCAACCTATGGCTACACAAAGGGTGTCCCTAC
Source organism: Candidatus Poribacteria bacterium (assembly GCA_028820845.1). Classification (NCBI taxonomy): domain Bacteria; phylum Candidatus Poribacteria; species Candidatus Poribacteria bacterium. Next base: position 40,979 of record JAPPII010000011.1, on the reverse strand, counting down.
GAGATGGATATCCCAAAAGACAGTACCGCAATATGGGGCTGAAGAATGGAAACGAAACATGTCTGAAAAAGTTGTAAAAAACCCTTGATATACCAGCGGATTTATGGCATAATTAGTATAGTTCAGAATTAATTGGATATTAGAATTGGTGAGGTTAGGAAACCTCGCCAGCGGTGGCAGTAGTGTGTGCATCTGTCCTACGCGTTTCTGCAGTCGGGCAAACTTTATGAGGAGAACCCATGAAAAAAAGAAAGTTCGGATATAAAACCTTATGGACTGCGTTGTTGCTCAGTAGCAGCTTTCTCATCATATATTTACAAGCCGCTGCAGCCGGAACCCTGTCTTTTACTTCCAAGCACGAAGGCAAATCTAATCTTTATCTTATAGATAGCACAGAACAAAATCTTCAAAAACTCGAAACCAATAACACGAATAAATCCTCTCACACTTGGTCCCCGGATGGACGCTTTTTCGCCTACCACTCCAATCATGCTGGTAGTCCCGACATCTATGTGATGGACATCAGAAACAAAGAGACCCGTCAGTTGATAGGCCATCCCAGCAGAGACCTATACCCCGCGTGGTCGCCTAATGGAAAATGGATCGCCTTCGTCTCGGATCGGACAGGGAATATGGATATCTATAGAATTAATGTGAATGGTTCAAATCTAAGGCGATTGACAAATAGGGGAGACAACAACAACCCCGCGTGGTCGCCAGACAGCCAATGGATCGTCTATGATTCCTATCGCGGTGGGAACCACAACGCAGGCGTTCCTGGACGGCATTATCTCTATAGAATGGCTGCCGATGGCGGTAGGACGGAACAACTCAGAGGTGCTCCAAACTTATTGGGATGCACATGGTCGCCCGATGGCAAACAGATTGCCTTCGCTGCTGGGAATCCCGGAGATCAAGGCATCAACATCTACGTTATGGATACCGATGGCGACAATCTCGGCAGACTTACGCGCGTCGGTGCATGGGCTGAGGCCAGTCAGCCAGCATGGTCCCCCGATGGACAGTGGATCGCCTATGCCTTCAAAAAGGTGGTCCGCCAGCTGAAACCCGGTGAGAGAGTCCCCATCAATGAAGTCTTTGGTGATAGTGCCATCTATCTCGTAAAGGCTACAGGTGATGTCAATGAACCCATTGAGGTGGCGAATGGATTCTCACTCGGTTTAAATCCAGTATGGGTGCCAGAAACTTTCTTCTCCGTTTCCCCTACTACAGAAAAACAAATCACCTTCTGGGGTACGCTCAAACAGTTAGTAATTGACTGACCACTATCGCATTAGGAACTACGCTCATAACTTATGCCCACAACTATTTCCGCACGGCGATTTTCCCGACCTTCTGTTTACGGATATCGCCTTTCTGTGCTGTGAATTTGTAGAGATAAACACCGTTCGCAAGCGGTTCGCCGTCGGCATCGTAGCCGTCGTAGTGGTATTCGTTGTAAGAGACAGAGGCATCAAGCGTGTCAATCGCCACGATACGCCGACCCGTGATTGTGTAGATATTCAGGCTCACCTCGTCAGCACTCTCCGTGAGATAGTAAGCAAAATGCGTGCCGCTTCTGGGTGTGAAAGGGTTCGGAAAGTTAGCAATATTCGCAATCTCAAACTCACCAGCGACTGTTCCCGTACGCTCGGTGTCTGATACATTGCCGTTTGTGTCCTGTGCCTGTAGCCGGACGCGGTACTCTCCAGGTTCCAAAACAGGCGTATAGGTTACCAACAAGAGATTGTTATTCGTTGGTGACGCAGCAATTACATATTCGTCTTCTGGCACGCGCTGCCCGTTCTTCGTGAGGATGATGTGTGCTGAACGCGAGTCAACGCCGTTCGCATCCTCAATCCGTGCAGAGATAACAGGCGTATCCGAGACATAATCCCCATCAATGAAGCCCTGATGCTCAAAGGTTAGTTCAACTGAAGGCGGTGTTGAATCGCTATGGGATAACATCGCGAACGTCCCCGGTAACTCGACCTCCGCGGAGATATGCTCGTCATCAGCAGTCTCCTGACCTACCCGCACCCAATTGCCGTTATCATCGTCTCGCCTATAAATGTATGCATCGTCACTGGTTTCCCCTTTTAGGAACGTAACAGTCGCCACCAACTCCGTCTGTTCAGCCACATCGAGGTGATAGGCAACCTGTGGCGCAGCTTCCGAAACCGCAGCGATATCGGGTTGGTTTGTAATCGTCAAGGCTTCTTCCGAATAGGTTAGTATCGTAGTGGTTTGAAGGTTGTCCGATGGCACAGTAACTTGGAAAGTTCCGTCTGCGCTTCGGATCGGTTGATCAAGCGTATCCGGTGTAAGAACGAACCGATTCCCCGTAAACCGTTTCGCTGCGCTGTTATTTAGTTCCCGCTGCTCAAGGATACTCCCACGCGGAAGTTCCTCAGACGGTGGATCTACGTAGACAGAGATAAGATATTCCCCCGGTGTCGGTTCCCACGGCACCCTTGCAACGCCTTGACTGCCGGGCAAGATTTCGGGAATAATCTGAACATCTCCAAGCGGTGTCGCGTTCTGTAAATCCTCAATCGTTGAGACGGAAGTGGTATGCGGAATAGCCGCAGCAGCTTCAGGGCTCAAGGTTTGCAGATAGAAGCGGACAGGTACATTTCGGGCAGGTGCGCTGCCTTGATTGCGGACTTGCGCCGAGAGCACAAACGGCGGTGTTGTCGTCCAAGCGATCGTCTGGTCCAAAAGGAGAAGATCGACCTCAGATCTGGCCTGTCCAAACTCATAAGTGACGACCTCTGTTTGCAACGTCCGTCCATCTCCTACCTTCACTGCTAAGTAATAGTCAATGAGGTCCCCTTCAGGGTATCCCGGAATCGGGCGTTCGCTTTTATAGGTTGTCCCGGTCTGATGACTCACAGGAATCGTGAAAAACTCGATGCCGTCCCAACTCCAGAAAAGCGTTAGTTCTTCAATACCGCTTTCATCCAACACTTCTGTATAAAGGTGAACAGGTTGATGCGGTTCAACCGGATAAGGTGCAATACGGACATTATCAACGTATCGAGATAAAACATTATAGGAGGCATGACCGATTAAATCTTCATCGGCATTCCAAGCGTAAACTTGTACATCGCCGACATCAAATTCAACACTCGCTGGGATTTCTATTTCTGTGGTGAACCGTCCGTTGGTAACAGTGACATTTTCCTGTTCCGACGGCATGTCAACCGCCTCTTCAATCGCAGGCACAACGATAATCTCGGCATCTCCGCTAAAAGTGCGATCGGGTAATGTCCCAGAGACAGTCAGTAAAGTCTCTCGACTCGGCGAGGTCCCGATTTCTACTTCAACTTGCATCTGTTTGTTCGGCAGTTTCAGCCGAGTCGCTGGGTCCCCGAAAAGTGTAAAGACTTCAGCGAGATCGAGATACCCCGGAGCGTTGATAAGAAACTGCGTCTTGGCTTCAGCGAGCACCGCCCCTATATGCTGCGTTCGTTGTTTGAAGATAACATTGAAAATTTCCAAGTTCAGCAGATAATCACCGTCTAACAGCCCGATGCTGGTTGCGCCAATGACTGCAATCGCACCGCCATTTTCAGATCGGAGGAGCTCCTCAACAAGGCTATTTTTATTGCTGTCAAAGGAACCTGTGTAACAGGTCATACTGATAACCAACGGGAGTTGTGAAATATTGGTTAAGTTCTGCTCAGGATCTTCAAAGTCAAGCATCCGACTGGATGACCAGATACCACCGCCACCGTGTCCGATATAGTTAACGAGGCTGGCACCGTCGTTGAAACCGTCAATCACGCGCCTCGCGATAGGCGATCGGATCCGTTCATCGAAAGTTGCTTCCTCTGTGTGCGGTGCGTAGATACGTTCAGTTTCATATCGACCGTTGAGTTGATTACGAGAGATAAGTCGGTCTGTCTGAGAGTGAAACCGAAGATCCGAACCGGCAAGCATGAGAAGTTTCTTGTGCCACGGGCCGACCTGCGAGGTCGTTTCATAGTTGATTGTCCGTTCAACAAAGATACGGACATCTACACGATTGTTCGCTGGCATCCGTCCAATCAGCATATCTGGGAAACTGTCTGTGCCTCGAAAAGTAACGAATTGGTGGTCGCTTGCCGAAGCACCGTATCCTGGGATTTGCACCTGCGTTGTCGGAACGAAATTGGGTTGGTTCTTAAGATCAATATGTGTATCACCGACGAGGAAGACGTAAGTTGGGGCAGGCGGCTGCCAATTGTCGTAGGCGTAACTGAGGAACTCACGGATCGCATTCGGGTTGAGGATGCCGTGATTAAATTCGTCGTAGATATTTTGGACATCGACAACTTTGGTCCGCATACCTTGCTGATTACGAAAATCGGCAAGTGGTTGAACATCTTCAATGAAACTTTTGTGTGTAATGAGGATGTAATCCGCGGCGTTGTGCGTGCTACGTAAATCGGACGGCGTGTCTACCGAAATTTTCGGTTTTTGGAACCGGTTACGCGCGAGTGCGATATATTGGATGGCGGTATCATCCACATCCTTCGGTCGAATCTGCGTTGAACGGAACGGGAGTCGGTAAGTCTCAGACGCAGAATCGTCAATAATCGGTGCTAAACCGACATAACGGGTCCCGTCAATACCATAAATTTCTATGTCAGGCGTAGAGAAATTCTCTAAAACGACCTCAAAGTTTGGGTTGATAGCTCCAGTTTCATCAGGAAAGGGCGTGATAGCAAAGGGTAGCACATTCCCCTTCGCTTCAAAAGTCCGGCGATAATCAATCTGAATCCAGTTAAGCAGAACGATATCCAGCAGTTGATCGCTACTTCCGGGATTGATGATACGAATGACATTCCGTCCATTCTGGAGAAAAGATTGCGGTCGTTGATTCTGAAGCTGATATTCGGCTTCACCTTTCCAACGTACCTCGCCGAGGCTAACCGCGTCGTTTAGCCATACATCCGCTTGGTGTTCTGTGTTAGATCTCCCATAAAATCCGATCCGTATTGTTGCGGGTACAGCAGTCTCCGCGACACCCGTGAGGGTAACACCGAACGGTTTTGACTCAGGGGCGGTCAATTGTGCCCAGAACCAACTGTCATTTGGCAGTGGTGGCAGTTCCGCTAAAGTAAACCAACGCTCCTGCAGTCCTTGACTGAATTCCTGATACCTCTGGTCCTCCGTCAGGTTCGCATTGGGAAACCTTCTAAAGTGGCTATCTTTTTCAAAGTGAGCACGTGTGAGAAAGTGCGGGTAGCTTTGAGCGTCAACGCTTCCATCAAGAGAGGTCCGCGTCCCCATTCGGCTTCCGGGTCCGGCGTTCCACGAGAGCCAATACACATTCTCATCAGAAAACGGGTTGATATAACTTGCTTCTCCATGAAGCTGCTCGCCGTAGAAAATAATTTCATCCGTTGGATTGAGTCTTCCGTCGCCCTCACCTCGAACAAAGATTGGCACCTGTTTCCCTCTGTTTGTCACTGTCAACGTCCTGGGTGTAATCGCGCCTATATCAACCCCGACTGCCTCCAAGTCTCGTCCAGTAACGCTATACATCCCATCCTGAGTAATACTGAGTTTATGGCGAGGTGCTATGGCAGCAATACTTGGTGCTTGTGGAACTCGGAAGGTCGTCCCACGCCACTGCCTGGCATCTTGCGGATTCACCAAGACGCTTTCAAAAATCGCATCGTAAGCAGCGGACTCAGGCATCAAGGGTCCCCGTTGTGCTAACAACGCTTCACCTGACCGGAGAAAACGAACTTCAACGATAAGCCTGTGATAAAGTCGCAACTCCCGACGCACAGGATTGTATTGGACCGGATTGAATTGAATTGGAAGGACCCGGTTCTCCCGGATCCAACCCGCTTCTCTGGTCTCTACGAGATTGGCAGGAAAAAAGCGGTCGGTTTTAGGGGTGTTGGAGTCCGAATGGAAGGAGGGAAGATCGGAAGGCAGAACATCTGCAGCGATCTTATGCGTGCTAAAATTCTGTTCAACAACACGCACTTGAAAATTGGCATCTACGGGGACACTGATGAAGGTAGACTGCACAGGGAGTCGTAGCGCACCCGGAGACTGGACAGTAAAACGGCATCCCGGAAAAGAGACAGTCTGCGTTTCAACACGAGATACTTGAAATTGATCGTCGTTATCGCCCTCTGTCCGTATTTCAAAATCGGACGCTGGGATGAAAAGTTGAATCGTTACGCCTTGCGGTGTTGTCCGTACCAATTCAATCTCTCGTTGTGCGCCTACGCCTTCACGCACGGCAGTTCTGGCATGCCGATTGCTGGGCGAAACTGGTGCTGCCTCTGCATTGCTGGACGAACCGATGTAGGTGAAAGACCAAAAGGGATCTGTTCCGAGAAAAAAGAGAAGGGAAAAAAATACAAAACAGGTAATTATGCAACGTTTTATCGGGCGAACTTGCATTAAAGAGTAACTCCAAAATAGCTCATCGCGGTCCGCGAAGAAGCGATTAGCAAACCGCGAATAGCAAAGAAGGAAAAACGTAAAGCGAATAGCGGTACGCGATTAGCGATTAGCAAGATGGTAAATCTCAATTTCTCGAATTTGAGCCATCGCGGGCTGCATGACACGATAATGTGGGTAGTAGAAACCGGCAAGCGTTTTCCGCTGGTCAACAATTTTATCATCGGGTTCCGCGATCATCTTATTCACGATTACATCATCAACAGTTCGGGTAACAACAATCCGAATCATCCGCGTCTGAAAGTTCAATCTATCAAAAACGAATTCGGCTTGTGCGCGTTCGTCGCCAATATTACGTCGCTGAATAATCGTATCAAAAGTCTCCCACTCTCCAGTTTCATCGTTTAAATATTGCATTTCAAACCGGAAAAGGTTCCCATTGTGAATAACGATCTTTCGCACGGGATGGATCTCAGCAAACCGGATAACAAAGTTCCGCTCATTTTCCGCCGGAAGTGTGGCAAGCGTCTCAAGGTTCCCATCGTTCATACCCGGATGATTTGACTCCGTGCCGTAGGCGGCTTGTGCAATATTTTGGCTGTATTGGGTCGATAACACCTGTGCCATTCTACAAGCACTGAAGTGTAAGCAGAAAAACAAAACAGTACCGAAAAGTGTAATAGCGCGTTTCATGCTTCCTCCTCCTGAAAAGTTATATCAAAATGGTCTACAATACCCATGACGAGCTCACGAATCGGTGCATCTTCAACACCGAAGACCTCTTGTGCGACACCAGGACCTGCTCCTACAATCACGGTGTCCCCCTCACCCGCACCCACATAGTCAACAGCAATCGTTGGGGTGCGAACAAGTTGCGATTTCAGACTCAGCGGTTGAATAAGCAGCAGCGTCCGATTTTGGTATGCAGGATGTTTAACGACAGAAACGGCTTTTCCGATTACTTTGGCAAGGTACATTTTTCAATTTCCCACTTCTGAGCCTGTGTCTGCTTCATCAAGCAGAGAAAGCGAATCGACAATGCCAACGATGGCAACATCAACCGGCATCCGTTTTCCCGGTACAATGCCCATGGCATCACCGCCAGTAACGATGTAGACAATTTCATCCACACCTGCGTCGTGTAAGGTGTCAACTGCCACGAGCGGTTCAGAAATGGGCTTATATTTCTCGTCTAAAGGTTGTACAAGCAAGAGACGTGTGCCTTCCAAGCTCGGATCTTTTCGGGTCGCGACGACAGTGCCAATAACTTTTCCTAAATCCATTAGTTTTATTTTTCCTTGTTGTCCTTCAATTTATTTAGGGTTGTTGGTTATAAGTTAACATCAATTCGATTAAACACTTCGTCAGTGCTAAACGGACAATCTGCACCCAGTTACAACATAAATTGTGCCATAAACTTTTTAGTTTGTAGCGTGTCCTGCGCAAACTAACAGTTTGCGCTACAAGTAGAACCTATTATCGAACTCACGTTAACTTATAACCTTTAAACCAATTTATACTCAACAAGTTTCGTATGGAGTGTGTTTCGGTTAATACCGAGGATGTCTGCCGCCTTACTTCGATTTCCGTTGGTGTGTTCCAGCACAATTTTAAAGAGGGGCTTCTCAAAGATAGCGCGGATCTCAGCGTAAAGTTCACCCGGCGGCGTTTCGGATTCCATGTGTTGTTCCACATACGCATGAAGCAACCCATAAATCTGTGCATCAAGGTTTCCTTGTTGCGCAGGACTCAGCGAACTCGGTTCATTCAGAATCGGGTCGAAATGCTCAGGCAGCAGCATCTGTCCAGCACACATCACCAATGCACGTTTGATAGCATTTTCCAATTCGCGAACGTTGCCGGGCCATTCATAAGCCGTGAGGAGTTTGACGACCTCTGTAGAGATGCGGATTTCCGGGAGCTGGTATTCCTCGACGAACCGGTGGGTAAACAGATCTATGAGTTCTGAGATGTCCTCTTTCCGTTCACGGAGCGGTGGTAGAGAGATCGGGATGACGTTGAGACGATAGTAAAGATCCTCCCTGAACGCCTTCTGCGCAATTGCGGCTTCAAGGCTGCGGTTGGTGGCGGCGATAATACGAACATCAATAGGGTGCGTTTCCATCCCACCCATCGGCTCTACTTCGCGCTCCTGTAGCACACGGAGCAGTTTCATTTGGACCTCAACCGGCAATTCTCCGATTTCATCGAGAAAGATAGTCCCGCCATCTGCCTGCTGAAATTTCCCTGTCCTTGCGGTGTGCGCATCGGTGTACGCCCCTTTGACGTGTCCAAAGAGTGTGCTCTCTATGAGACTCGACGGCATAGCACCACAATCGACGATGACGAAAGGATTGTGTGCCCGATGGCTGTTTTGGTGTATCAATTGGGCAACCAACTCCTTACCTGTCCCGCTTTCACCTAAAACAAGAACCGTTTCGTCGCTAACCGCAGCGCGCCCAATCTTAAGATATACCTCCTGCATCGCTGGACTCTGCCCGACCATTCTGCCTTGTCTATTGACATCAGGCAACACCGATGTTTTGACATCCTTCGTTTGGTTCGTAGCGGCGGCAGCGCGCGACACAAGATCCAGGAGCTGCCTCTGATCAATCGGTTTTGTCAGATACCCATACGCCCGTTGCTTCGCTGCATCAATGGCCGTCTGCGTCGTCCCGTGTGCGGTAATTACAACGATTGCGGCGGTGCTATTATATTTTTGGATTTCCTCGATTAATTCAAGTCCATTGACATCGCCTAACCAAATATCGAGCAGAATAACATCAATATCGGCGCGCTTGACATGCGCCAAAGTTTCATTCCCATTTCGCGCTCTGAGGGTCTTGTATCCTGCTTTTTCAAGGGTGGCCGCGAGGATGTGTCGAAGACTATCATCATCGTCAGCAATAAGCACTACATTTGACATACTTTTAACCATTCGCTATTCGCTATTAGTCGTTAGCAATTCGCAAAGATGCAAGCGTTACGGAACCTCCTCTTTGCGAATCGCGGACCGCTAACTGCTATTCACTGGCAGCGACATAATGAAGGCTGTGCCGACATCAAGGTTCGGATCAACTTCAATACTCGCTTGGTGTTCGGCGAGAATTTTTTGGCTAATATAAAGTCCGAGCCCCGTCCCTTTTTGTTTGGTCGTATAAAATGGATCAAAAAGCATTGGCACATCTTCGGACGAAATTCCGGGACCATCATCCTGAATTCGTACCCGGACGACCCCAGTTTCCTGTAGGTATTCTGTCTGAACCGTTAATGTCCCTTCTGTATCCATTGCCTCAATAGCATTGTAAAACAGGTTGAGGAGCACCTGTGTAATCCCATCTTCATTTATCTTGACCAGCGGGCAATTGCTGTCATATTGGGTGGCGATTGTGATTGCCCGATGTTCTAATTCGGGACGACAGATAGCGAGACTATTCTCAAGTAGGTGATGAATGTCCTTCTGTTTTGCGGCTTGCATCGCCGGTTTACTGAAGGCGAGCAACTGCTCAATAAATCGGTTGAGTCTGTCCACCTCTTTGATAATGATTCCGGTGTATTCCTTAATCTCATTTTGAGAGAGCTGTATCTGATCGGAATACGTCTCGACTTGAGAATCCGATTCCACCGTATCCGCATGTTGAAGCAATTGGGTGCCAAGTCGGATACTCCCCAAAGGATTTCGCACCTCGTGTGCGATGGTTCGGACCAATCTGCCAAGCGTTGCCATCCGTTCTGACTCGACGAGTGCGTCAATTGTTTGTTGAATCTTGACCCGTTGCGCGATGGTTGACGCAATAATCGTCAATAGTCGTCGGTCGTCCTCTGCTGAAAATTCATCCGATGCCTTGTCAATCGTTAATGTACCGATGACCTGCTCTTCTATAATAATCGGGATACACCAGAAGGCGATTATATCTTTCGACTCAACACTCTCCGGTTCAAAGAGTTTAACGTAGCTCCGCGGATTCCGAGTTTGCGGAACACCGATCGCTTTACCGGATTCAAGCACCTGTCGCTGAATGTCTTCTATCTGATTGTCAGTGCCGCGTTTCATCTCAGCGGGTGTAAGTCCTAAGACGGTTTCCACCGAAGTAACGACCTTCCCATTCTCATAGAGATGCAAAGCCCCGCGGTATATACCAAGCCGTTTAGAGAGGATCTCAATGATGCGTTGAAAGAGACCTTTTAACTCAAGGTTCGCGTTCGCCGCTTGGCTCACCTCAAACAGCGTAGAAATGTCCCGGACCTGTTTCTCTAAATTCGCATTGACACTGTTAATCTCCTCTATTTCGGCGGCACCGCTACGGCGTTGGGTCTGGAATTGACGAATGACACGGATAATACCGAAGACAAGAAACGGATAAAGGAGCGCGACAATCGTGCTTTCAGTGTGCGTCGGATAGCGAAAAACATAAGCCCAATTGGCTACCGTCGTAATGCCGAACAAGACGTTTTGTTCACGAGGTCGAGCATATATCACAGCGAGAATCATCACGCCATAGTAGCAGTGGCTCACTGCGATATAATATTCCTGCATCTGAAACAGATGCGTACCAACATTGACGAGGAGGACAAGAAGCGCGAGAAAAAACGTTAGCATCCTTTTAACGATTATGTCTGAGCGGTGTTTCCGTTGTCAACACCGATCTAAAATTGGTTAAAGCCCTGTTTTAGATTATGAAAGGTTTTTTAACGGTTCAGACACGATTACAAAGCTAAGAAATTATTGAGCATCTTTAACCCGACGCGTCCGCTCTTTTCGAGGTGGAACTGTGTTGCAATGAGATTATCATGCGCAATCGCGCTACAGAACTCAAGCCCATACTTCGTTTTTCCGATAACAATGCCCTGTTTTGCCGGAACAGGGTAATAGGAATTAACAAAATAGAAGTGCGCAGGATTCGGAACGTCTTTGAAGATTGGGTGTGATGCCGTTTGGTAGACTTCGTTCCATCCGATCTGTGGTACCTTTAACATTTCGGTCCCCGAACCTGTCCGGGTCGTCGGATACTTTTTTACATATCCCGGTAGGAGATCGAGGCACTCGGCGTCCTCTTCTTCGCTGTGCTCAAAAAGAATCTGGATACCGATACAGATACCGAGCATCGGCTTGCCAGTCCGATAAAAATCAACCAAGACCTCATCGAGTCCGCGCTTTTGCAGCGTCTCCATCGTGGCTTTTGCCGCGCCGACACCAGGGAAAATAACGCGTTCAGCGGCGGCTATCGTTTCAGCATCAAAGGTAATCCGATTTTCGTAACCGAGATGTGCCAATGCGCGCGCAACACTCGTTAGGTTACCGGCATCGTAATCTATGATTGCAACCATATTTTTTCTGTATATAATCCGCGACTCAGACGGGGGTCCCTATAGTTCATTCGTACTCGGATGCCCGAATTTATTCGGGTCCGTGCGATCTGTCCCGAACAAGTTCGGGCTTCCCAGATGCAAATTATAAAAAAATAAACGCCTCGTTCTGTCCCGAACAAGTTCGGGCTTCCAGATGGAAATTTAAAAAAATAAACGCTCCCGTATTGAACTTATGTTTATCTATTCAGGACTTACGCAGAATCAAAGAAATTCACTCATTCCGACGCAGCCGGTGCGGTTACAAACCGCACCTACCACTGGAATACATAAGGTGCGGTTACAAACCGCACCTACCACTGGAATACATAAGGTACGGTTACAAACCGCACCTACCACTGGAATGCGTAAGGTACGGTTACAAACCGCACCTACCACTGGAATGCATAAGGTACGGTTACAAACCGCACCTACCACTGGAATGCGTAAGTCCTATCTATTATTCAGGGCTTTATCAATCGTTCTGTAAAGATTCGCCGTCTCAATCCCAGCGACAGCCGCTTCAAAGCCTTTGTTTCCTGCCTTTATTCCAGCGCGTTCAAGTGCCTGCTCTATTGTATCTGTGGTGATGACCCCGTAGATGACTGGCGTGTCTGTATTGACAGATGCTTGGGCAATTCCCTTCGCACTCTCAGCAGCAACGTAGTCAAAATGGGGTGTCGCGCCTCGGATGACGGCACCCAAGCAGAGAACGGCATCATACTTTTCACTGCCTGCAAGACGTTTGGCGATTGCGGGAATCTCAAAAGCACCCGATGTCCAAAAAACATCGACCTCATCCAAGTCAACGCCGTGTCGCTTTAGGGCATCCAACGCACCGCCAAGGAGTTTTTCGGTAACAAAACTATTGAATCGGCTTACAACAATCCCGAATGTGAGACCTTCGCCGAGAAGATGTCCTTCATAAACATTTGCCATTTTTTTAACTATTAAATCTGGTCACCGTTCCACTTCGTTTCACGGTGGTTTCTGGTTAAGTTGAACCCATCTGGGTTATGAAAAGTTTCCTAACAATTCACCAAAGTTTGAACAATTTTCGGGAACAACAAGCCAGCAGGAATCTGGATGCCTGATCCCAGACAGAAATTTATTCCTCGTCTAAGAGGAGGTGTCCAAGTTTAGAACGTTTCGTCTGTAAATATCGGCGGTTAAAGGGGTTCGGCTCGGTTTGTAAAGGAACGCGTTCGACAATTTCAAGTCCATGTCCATCTAACCCTCTAACTTTCTGGGGGTTGTTCGTCATTAATCGCATTTTCCGAACCCCCAAGTCGGCGAGTATCTGCGCCCCGATGCCGTAATCTCGGAGATCGGCGGGAAAACCGAGGTGTTCGTTGGCTTCAACGGTGTCCAATCCATCGCTGTCCTGAAGCTGATAGGCGCGGAGTTTCCCTTTGAGTCCCATGCCTCTGCCTTCCTGGCGCATATAGACGAGCACACCCCTGCCCTCTTTCTCAATATTTTGCAAGGCGATCTCAAGCTGCTCACCACAATCGCATCTGAGGGATCCAAAGACATCACCCGTCAGGCATTGGGAATGGACACGGACCAAGATAGGTGCTGCGTTGGCAACATCGCCCTTTGTGAGTGCGATATGGGTTTTATCGGTTTCAACACTCTCGCCGTCGGTATCTGTGCTTTCGTAGGCGTAAAGTTTGAATTCACCGTGTGCTGTTGGAATATCTGCAGTCGCAACTCGCCGAATCAAGGTTTCTGTCTGACGGCGATATGCAATCAAATCGGAAATTGTAATAATTTTCAGTCGGTGTTGTGCAGCAAACTCCAGCAACTCAGGCACGCGTGCCATAGTTCCGTCCTCGTTGAGTATTTCACAGAGAACGCCTGCGGGATAGAGTCCTGCCATACGTGCCAAATCGACAGTGGCTTCTGTATGACCGGCGCGCCGGAGCACGCCACCCGGTTTCGCTTCCAATGGGAAGATATGTCCGGGTCGGACAAAGTCTGAGGGTGTAGCGTTTGGGTCAATGAATTTGCGGATGGTATAGGCGCGCTCTTGCGCCGAGATACCTGTCGTGACCTCTTTCGCGTCGATTGTGACAGTGAAGGCGGTTTGCATCTGTGCGGTATTCGATGCGACCATGGGGTAGAGTTCGAGTTCGGCAAGCCTCTCTGAACAGGTAGGCAAACATATCAAGCCACGACCATATTTCGCCATGAAATTGATAGTCTTTGCCGTCACCTTTTCAGCCGCCATGATGAGATCGCCTTCGTTCTCGCGATCGGGTTCATCAACAACGACAATCAGTTCCCCATTTTGGATTGCAGAGAGTGCTTCAGGAATGGTGTTAAATGTATTTGACATATTTTTAATTATTAAATCTGGTCACCGTTCCACAATGTAAAGCTCAGACAAATTGTTCGCTGATCACTCACAATTTCGTTTCACAAATCAACGGTATGAATGCCGCATGGCATTCCCCGGGTTTTCGGTTAAGTCCAACCGCCTTTGAGTTATGAAAGGCTTTTATCATAAAAAAGTTGCCTGCTATAACATCAGACGCTTAACCAAAAACTGACAGCCGATGATCAATCCATATAGCCGTGTTTCGCTAAAAAACTCAAATTGAGGGTCTCGGAACCGGTTTGCTCAGTCCAACCCGACACCTCGTCACTATTTTTCAGAAGTGTTTCAATATAACGCGCAATAAGATCGACTTCAAGATTGACCCTGGTCCCAGTCCGTTTCATATCCAAAGTCGTGACCGCCTTCGTATGCGGAATCAAAGCGACTTCAAAGGAATCTTTAGAAACATCTGACACAGTTAAACTGATACCGTCAACGGTGACAGAACCTTTGTAAGTGATGTAGCGTCTGGTATTATCGCTTATCGTTACCCGCATTAGAGAGGCATCGCCCTCGTCTTTCCAAGCGCAGATTGTCGCCACTTCATCCACGTGTCCAAGGACCAGATGACCACCCAGTCTGTCACTTAACCGGAGTGAACGTTCCAAGTTAACCTGTTCACCGACTTTCCGCTCACCTAACGTCGTCCGGCGTAAGGTTTCAGCAGATATATCCCCAGCGAACGCCTCCGATGTTAGAGAAACGATCGTAAGACAAGCACCGTCAACGGCAATACTGTCGCCGACTTTCGCATCCGTGAGGACTTCACTCGCCTGAATTTCAAGGATCGCACCTTCCGATTTGCGTTGGATACTTCCAACGGTTCCAAGTTCTTCAACGATCCCGGTAAACATGCTACAGATACCCCTCAATGAGAAAGTCGGCAGCATCAGAAATAGGTGTGATACTGACGCGTTTCAAATGCGGTACATCCTTTAAACTTGCAAGCCCTTCACCGCCGATAGGTCCAGGGGCATCCCGCCCACCAATCAATTTCGGTGCGATAAAACACATCATCTTATCTACAACGCCTGTGGCTATCGCCGAGGCATTGACTTCCCCACCACCTTCCACCAAGACGCTTGTTATCTCACGCGCACCCAATATCTCCATCAAACGCTCGAAACACACTTTACCCTTTTCCTCTGGAACGATTATTACTTCTGCCCCCACCTTTTCAAGAGCACCGATGTTCTTCGCGGGTGCGTCCGGTGTGACAGCAATAATAACTCCTGCACTGCTCGCAGGGTTGAAGATGCGTGCGTCCGTGGAGGTTCTCCCGTGTGAATCTAACACAATTCGAGTTGCGTCCTGTCCTTCTCTATCCTGAAGCCGCGTCGTCAATGCCGGATTATCGCGGTCAACTGTCCCTTTGCCGACGAGTATAGCATCTACTGCGTCGCGAATTTCATGTCCGCGCTGTCGTGATCCCTCAGAGGTAATCCACTGCGATTCGCCTGAGGCAGTGGCGATTTTCCCGTCAAGGCTCATGGCGGTTTTCAAAATAACAAACGGCTTGCCGGTCTGAATGTATTTCCTATGGACCTCATTCAACTGCGCTGCTTCTTCAGCACACGTGCCGACATGGACACGAATCCCCGCCTCTTGCAACTGACGGATCCCGTTGCCTGCGACACTCGGATTCGGATCAACCTCTGCAACATAGACTTCAGCAACACCTGCTTGAAGGACTGCCTCCGTGCAAGGCGGTGTTCGTCCCCAATGGCAACACGGTTCAAGGTTCACATAAAGCGTCGCACCTCTGGCGTTTTCGCCTGCGGCGTTCAAGGCGTGGACCTCGGCGTGTGGGGTTCCGGCTTTTTGATGATACCCTTCACCGACGACCCGTCCGGCTTTCACAACAACCGCACCGACGAGCGGATTTGGACTTGTGCGTCCTTTGCCCCGACGCGCTAAATTCAAGGCGCGTTTCATAAAGGTTCTATGTGCTTCATCCATGAAGAATAGACATAACACGCCGCTGGCGTGCGGGCTCGGACCCCCATTCGTGTTGAGTTCCATTGTCAGGATAAATCCGTGTTACTGCCGTTTCCTATAGGAGGCGGCTCGTCGAATGGGACGCCTTTGGCTTCCGCTTCGAGTCGACGCTTGTTCCAATCAGCGATTTCCTGATATGCTTGTCTGATGCCTTCAGCTCTGCCTTCAGCTCTGCCTTGTTCAAGACCTTGGGCTTTACCAATTTCTACGCCCTCGGCACGAATCCTGTCTCTATAGAGTTTCGCATATCCTAACATGATGCCCTCCACTACATGGGATAGAATGAAAAACCAACCGACTATGAGCGTCATTAGAACCGCCATGCGGGTTAATATCGTTTCACCCAAAGCCTTCCAAGTCCAATCCAATAAAAGCTCTGCTGAAACATTGAGAATTACCAAACCTGAAAAAGTCCATACAAAGAGACGGAACCATTTTCGCGGGATCCTCACTAATGATACATAGTCACTCTCACTTCTATTTAAAAAAAGTACTCCAGTAAAAAGGTTGCTGCCAGGGTATTATTTTTTCAGCAGTTAGGTTAATAGTATATCATATTTTGTTCAGAAATCAAAATGAATTTTTATACAGTTGTCAGTTGTTGGTTGTTAGTTGTCAGTTAAGAAGTGTGTTTGTAACAGGTCACGTCTGACTTTTAAGATTGCTAACGGCTGACCGTTATCTCTTTTAGACACTGAAGAATTTCTTCTTGCGGGACGAGATCGAACTGGTGCGAACCGATATACATATATTGAATAACCCCGGCTTTGTCAATGACAAACGTTGCGGGACGGGCGATGTTGTAAGCCTCCAGACTCAGCCAGTGATAGACTCCATAACTTTTGATGACCTCTCGCGTCTTGTCAACCAACAGCGGGAATGTAATACGATTTTTATCGGCATAACCCCGGAGTTCACGGGGCCACTGTCCAGCAATCGCGAGCGGCGTAGCCGTCCATTCCGAGTATGCCTCCATATATTCCTGCCCCGTCGCCAACTGGCGGCGGCTGTTCGGTCACCATGTCCCCCTAAAGAAGGTTAAAACGACGTTCTGAACGTCCCGATACACTTCAAGCGAAATCTCCACTCGCTGATGCGAGGGGAGCGTAAAGAGTGGTGCGGTATCACCGATACTGAGAATTTTGTTTTTTCGTGGCATGGAGGCATTTTATCAAAAAGAAGGGTTGGTGTCAATTGGGTTTTTGGGGACGCAGAAGTGCAGAAGTCGAAACCCTTGACTTTTTTCCCACTACAGGTTAAAATGAAAACATACCATCAAACAGTACCGAATAAAACAGGAAAAAATCAGGACAAGTCTCATGCGAAATTGGTTGACAATTGCTACTCTCCTTTCACTCTGTGCACCACTATTCGGTATCGCCGATACAGAACCGAGTGACCACAGCAAATACGTCCAACACGTGGAGCAAGGCTTTGTGTTCACATTTCAGGGGAATAATAAGGAAGCCATCAACGCGTTTGAAGCCGCGCTCGCCATTGAGCCTGAACATGCTGAGATTTTACACTATCTCGGAATGGCGTATGCTCAAGAAGAGCTTCTGAACAGAGCCGTCGAGAACTACCAACGTTCCCTCGCATTGATGCCGGATAATATCGAGGCACTCTATTCACTCGGTGTCGCTTACTTCAAACTCGATAAATGGGCAGAGGCAGTTGTGCCGTTACAACGGGTCGTTGAACTCGATCCCCAACACGCCCGCGGGCATGAGGTGCTCGGCAAATCACTCGTCCGACTACGCCGATACGCAGAAGTCGTCCCAATTTTGAAACAGGCACTCGCATTGAAACCGAACGCCGCAGGCACCTACTACGAACTTGGCACTGCATACCTCAATCTCAAAGAATACGCTAAAGCGATAGAGAACTTCAAACAGGCGATAGCATTCGGACCCGCCCGTTATGCCGACCCACACTTTGGACTCGGGACGGCGTACCTCCGCTTAGGCGATCGAGAGAAAAGCCGAGCGGAAATGCAAATCTTCCAACAATATCAGAAAGAGTCCGCCGAATACGAACGTCTCACACGCCTTACACGCAACGAACCGAACAATCTCGAAGCATGGACAGGTTTAGCCAGTCTGCTCATGCAACAAAAGAACTATGGACAAGCCGTTCAGGTCTTTCAGAAGTGCATCGCACTCGATCCGAACAACGCCACCTTTTATCACGGACTGAGCCGAGCGTTTATGAACCTCAACTATCCCAAACCCGCAGTGGAAGCCGCTAACAAGGCAATCCAACTCATGCCGAACGAAGCCATCCTTTACAACACCCTCGGTAGCCTTTATGCGATGCAAGGCAATAGCCGAAATGCTATTGTTGCGTTCCAAAAAGCCATAGAACTCGATGGTGAAGAACCCTTCTACCATCTTAACCTCTCAAGACTCTACCAAGGCATGGGTAACCAACGACTCGCGCAGGAGCATCACCGCATTTATGAATATCTCATGTCCAAAGAAAAATAGTTGTCTCGGTATTGTATGCACCTTGATATTCAGTTTCGGCACCTGTTTCGGTATCCTCGCAGCAGAACCAGGACTCATATTGGTACCCGCTGGCACCTTTACGATGGGCAGTGAGCGTCGCGCCGCCGATGAAAGACCGATGCACAAAGTCTATCTCGATGGCTACTATATCGGTAAATACGAAGTGACGAACGCCGAATACTACGAATTTTGGAAATCGCAATCAGAAAGCAACGTCCCAGACGCAACGCCTCAACACACTCCCGAAAGTTTCCCACATCTCCCGCATATCGGCGACTGGCCCGCACGCGCTGAACAGTTCCCGAATTATCCTGTTGTTGGTGTATCGTGGCACGATGCTGCCGCTTATGCAGCGTGGAAAGGGATGCGCCTGCCAACTGAAGCGGAGTGGGAGAAGGCGGCGCGCGGGTATACCAACAGGATATGGCCCTGGGGGAGCGCAATGGAACCGCACGCGAACACTGCTGAGGCAAAGGATGGCTACGAGAACCGCATCGCACCCGTCGGGAGCTTTCCGAAAGGCAAAAGTTATTACGGTGCCCTGGATATGGCTGGCAACGCCTGGGAATGGACAGCCGATTGGTACAGCGATGTGTATTATTCGTACAGTTCACAAGCCGCCGCAAAACGTCCAAAAAAGAATCCAACGGGACCAGCGGTCGGCAGTTGGCGGGTTCTCCGAGGCGGTTCATGGATCGATGCGCTCACTCGGTGCAGCACGACATTCCGATTTTATCTATACCCGAACCTGAAAACCGCTTTTGTCGGTTTTCGACTCGCAAAAACTGCTGAAAAAAGCGAAAAGTAGGTTAACGTGTGTTTACTTGTACTGCAAACTATTATAAAATCTAACAATCAACAGAAATTCTAACGAGCTATAAACTTACGTGCGATAAATCGCACTACTACAAACCGATTTCCTGTTTGTAGTAGGGCAATTCATTGCCCGTTGATTTACACGCATTATGAATAAACGGCAACTTGGGCTATTCATACAAATATTCCTCCTGCTAACCATCGGCAGTGTTGCCGCAGAACTTCCCACCTTCACGGATGTCACCGAAGCAGTCGGTATCCAATTCAAACACAACAACGGTAAAACTGAACACAAACACATCATTGAAACGATGGGTTCGGGGGTCGTCTTCTTCGATTACGACACAGACGGCGATGCCGATCTCTATTTTGTTAACGGCGGTCCTATCCCCGAAGAGACGCAAAATCCAACACAAGCCAAACTCGGAAATGTCCTCTATCGCAACGAAGGAGACGGGCATTTTATAGATGTCACCGAGACAGCAGGTGTAGGGGACGCAGGCTACGGGATGGCGGCTTCCGCTGGCGATATTGACAACGACGGTGATGCCGACCTCTATGTCGCAAACTTCGGAAACGATAGGCTTTACCGAAATAATGGAGACGGCACTTTTACCGACATCACCGAAGTCGCCGGGATTGATAACTCCCTCTGGAGCATCGCAGCCGTCTATCTCGATTTCGATGCCGATGGCGACTTGGATATTTTCGTCGTCAACTATCTCGTGTATGAAGTATCGATGCCGGTAACGACCTATAAAGGTATTGTCGGTTACGGACATCCGCGCAGCTACGAGGGAACACCGGATGTGCTCTACCGGAACAATGGGGACGGCACGTTTACCAATATCGCAGAAACGGCGGGTGTCACAAATCCGAGCGAAGGCAGAGGCATGGCAGCAATCGCTTGTGACTACGATAACGACGGATTCCCTGATATTTACGTCGCTAACGATACCAACCGCAATTTCATGTATCACAACAATGGGGACGGCACCTTCACCGACGAGAGCCTATTCATTGGGGTCGGTTATGACGAAAAGGGAGTCGCCGAAGGCTCTATGGGTGTGGACGCCGGAGATTATAACGGAGATGGATGGTTTGACCTCATCGTTGCGAATTCGGAGAAGGCAACCCTCTATAAGAACGAGGAGGGTCTTTTTTTCGTTGATGCGACAGCGGATAGTGGATTGGAGCAGCCAACACTACCCTTCGTCGGCTTCAGTCCGCTTTTCTTGGATTACGATAACGACGGTTATCTCGACATGTTCTGTGCAAACGGACACCCCCAAGATGTTATCGGCATCTTAACCGACCATGAGACTTACGCGCAGCGCGACCAACTCTTTTGGAACAAGGGAGACAGCAGTTACACGGACGTTTCAGAAACCGCTGGTTCCTATTTCACAGAGCCACTTGTCGGCAGAGCCGCCGCTATGGCTGACTACGACAACGACGGCGATACCGATATTGTCATCATGAGCTCCAATCAACGTGCTGTTCTCCTTCGGAACGATGGTGGAAATCTGAAAAATTGGGTGGGTCTTAAACTGGTCGGTACCCGTAGCAATCGCGACGGTATCGGCGCGAAGGTCCGACTCGTAGCAGGAGGCGTGGCACAGATTCGGGAGGTAAAGAGCGGTTCAAGTTACGCATCAGGAAGCGATATGCGCCTCCTGTTCGGTTTAGGTGAAAACCAACATGTTGAGAAGATTAATATTGTCTGGCAGAGCGGCGCAACACAAGAACTAACAGCGGTGTCTATCAATCAGTATTTGACGATTGTGGAGCCGGAATAAACAACAAAAAACCCGTATCCAAGCAAGGATACGGGTTCTCTGTTCGGAAATAAACTTAGTTCCGTTTGAGGTTTGCCCACTGGGTTGCGAGTTTGCCTTGCGGCTCGACAGGTGTCAAAACATCTAAGAAGAGGTTATTCGTCGTCGGTGCGATGAGCAGATCAGTGTCCGTGGGTTCAAAGTGGAGGTTGACGTAATCGGCACCACCGGATTCACCGCATTTGAAGTGCAAGAAATTCTCACCCTTCTTGAGTTGAATCTCAGTCGGTGTTGTGACGACCTGAACACCGCCAGTCCACGCGGAGTTGTCATAGACTTGCTCCCCGTTGATCCAGATCTGTGCGTGGTCATCGTGCGCCGGGTGCATTACTGTCGTCCGTTCGTCGGGTGAAATAATAGCAATAATGCCGTGCCATGTGATGTCTCTTGCATCTGGATGCCCGTGGCTTGTCGACATATTCACCTGATCCTCAACATTAATGTCAACGATCGACCAAGCGAGTGAACCACCGTTATCCGGAAGGTTGACGATAGCGTTCGCCGTTTTTCCAGCACCGTCGCGTGTGGAAACGGAAGCGTTTGAGATAAGACCGCTGCTGCCTTCAGCGAGATAATCAATACCAGCAGAAGTACCAAAGCCACCGGTATTCGTTACCAGATCCATTCCCCACCATTTTGCAATCCAGTTATCACCCGCTGGCTGCCAATTTTGTGCGAGTGCCATCGGTGTAATCATGACAACACAAGCAAGTGTGATAAAGATTGTGATTTTTTTCATAGCTATGAAATCTCCTTTTCTTCAATATTCACAAGGTTCCGGGTTTCGAGCAAGAAGCGCGCTTCTCAAAGCCTCAGCACCTCATCAGATTTTACATTCGGTGATCGCAGTACTGCATGCAAATCACGTTTTTTAATGCTGATGTTCCACCGGTAAACCGATGTCGGTTTTTGTCAGCGTTGTGATTCTTTTTATATTTTCTGCAGAGTAGTATACGTCACTCCAAGAAAATAATGGAATCACGATAACAAATTATAGCACTTTTTAACGTTGAATTGCAAGAAAAAAGTACATTTTCTGAAAAATTTCTTAAAAGTGTATCATTAAGCAGAGAACTTGTCAACTTTAATTTGTTCTACTCCGTTTCCTATGGTATAATAAAATAATCTGAATTCTGCAAAAACACCGATGCCCTTTCGCTACTATTATGAAAACGGATTTTGATTTCTTGGGTTACGCTTTATGAAAATGGGACGATTGTTAACCTTTGCAATATCTATCCTATGGACGTTGAATACAAGCGTTCCTCCAATTTTCGCAGAAGCACCGACGACCCCCAAAATCCTGTTTACCTCCACGCGCGATGGCAATCGCGACGTTTTCATTATGAACCCCGACGGTAGTGAACAAGTGAACCTAACACGACACCGCGCAGATGACCAACAAGCCGTCTGGTCTCCTACCGGTGAGAAGATTCTTTTCGTCTCCGATCGCGGTGGTACGCGGGACTTGTACTGGATGGATCCCGATGGATCCAATGTACGACGCTACTTTAAATTCAAGATAGAAGATTGGAGGACAGATCCAACTTGGTCACCCGATGGTACGCAGTTCGCTTACGAACGCATAAACTGGGGAAAATTATCGATTACTCTCCATATTGCGACCCTTGGAGAACAAGATGCAGAACCGCTTGCGGATGCCTCTTTTCCTGCATGGTCGCCAGATGGCATGGAAATTGCTTGTAATGTTGGTGGACGCCTCACACTTATCAACGTCCGCACAGGCGCACAAAAACAACTCCTCCCCAAGAAAGCAGTGAATTTTCAACGCGATCCGTCCTGGTCTGCTGCAGGAGACAACCTCGCTTTTACTTGGAATAAGCATCCGCTGCCACCGGTCGAGGCGAAGAGAGGCGTGTGGGATGTATGGCAGGCGAAAATGACAATCTATATCGTAAACCGAGACGGTACCGGACTCCAGCAACTTATCGAAGAAGACGGCCCCTACGCACAATATCCTGCTCTATCACCCAACGGAAAAGAGGTGCTTTATACACAGGAAACTCATGGAAATTTTCAGATTTTCAAACTGGATCTGAACAGTGGTGTTCGGACCCAGTTGACGCATCATCTTTCATGGAATACTGGAGGAGACTGGTTTGACCCGGCATACGCGTTGCCGGTTTCACCCCAACCGAACCTGCTAACCATGACCTGGGGAGAAGTTAAAAAGAGATAGTCTCTTTAGAAATACAATGGAGAAAATATCATGAACCGGTCCCGTAGACGACAACGTTCAGTGTGCGCATTGCTCTTTGCGGGTATTGTCCACCTGACCCTTGCCATTATCTTTATGTTCTCTTTCTACGCGGACCGACACATCGGTAATGAAGACGCGCTGGCAGTGGAACTCATCAATCCCAAAGCCTTCCGAGAACAGCGGCGTACCCTCAAACCGCCGCCACCTAAGACAATTCTCATTCCGAAGCGTACCGATGACACTACTGACGCAAATCAACGCCATTTAGATTTACTCGCTTCTGCCAACTTAATGGATGAGACAATTCGGCAGTCGGAGGAGGCACTGCTTAACAACGCGACGAAATCTGTGTCGGACACGGAAACAATACTCCCAGACGTAACGACGGATGCTGAACGGTACAATAGCCGTGCAACACCGATCGCTGAATCGGTAGACAGCCCTTTTCAAACGACACCGGGAGCGGGCGTAGAGAGCCTACGGCAACGCGTCAAAGGCGAGGGCGGCGGTGGATTCCACAGGCTGGAATCTACAGGTGTCTCTGAAATCGGGACTGTCGGGGAGGGAGACGGTGGGGACACTGGCGAAGGCAGCGGTAAGGGTCCCGGCAATCCGTTCGCCAAAGCACTCAAAAACATTGCTGACCATATCATCGGAACGCGGGAATTGGATAAAGTAAACGTCGTGTTCGTCCTCGACACCAGTGCCAGCATGCGGGATAACATCCAAGAAGTCGCTGCAAACCTCTACGCTATGACGGATGAATTCGATCTCGTCAACTTGGAGTATCACCTCGGTATGTCCGAATTCAGCGTCCGGCGAGAGGGTCAAAGGATTGAAATCCGCTCCCTGTTACCCGAAGTCAGCATGCTCCGCAGGCGGATGCAAAAAGCCACCCTCAGCGGCAACGAACACGCGCTTGACGCACTCACAGACACACCGCATTACATCGACTTCCACGCCGATGCCGATAAGTATATCGTCCTTGTAACCGACGAACCCGCCTCAACACATCTCAAAAAGGCGGACGCTTACAAAACGATGCGGCAGAAGGTTATCGAACTCTATCAACTTGAGGATATACGCGTCAACGTGCTCGGATATCCAGAGCAGTTTCAGCAAGAGTTAGCGGAGATGACAGGCGGACTCTGGCAGCGGATTCCCGGAGATGTCGTCAATGCCTCCACGCTTCCGAGTGATCGCGTCGCCAATGAAGGGTTCATGAAGGTGTTTCGAGACATCGCTACTGACCTGCGCCGCAACAGTGGTAAACTCCTGTTCAGCATGGAATCTCAGTTTGAAGTCTTTCTCGAAGACGGCGACGTGCCAATGAAGAAACTACAGCGTGAATTCAGAAAAAACGGTGCCCGCTTAGCCGGTATTGACAACCTATTCGGAAGTGCGACGGTCTGGGAGAAACAGAAGGGTGACTTATGGGTCATCACCGACTATACTAACGGACGTATCTACACGGTTCGGAAAGAGGACAACAAGTTGAACGTCTACTCCGGTATCTACCCCGAAAGTTGGAACGCCTCTACAAGCCTCACGGCTATGACGCAAAAACGGGGAAGCCGATGGCTCATGAACGACCGGAATCGGCGGCGGATGTTCACCATTCGCAGTGAAGATAACCGATTGAACATCTACGACGGCGCAGCACTCAGCGCGTCGCCTGACAAGGCGGTAAAAGGATACGAACCGGCTGTGGATATCGTCGTTATGCTCGATTACAGCCGGAGTATGGGGGGGAAGTCTCAAGCCGTCATGCTCGGTTTAAGCACGCTACTCGGTAGGTTAGACATTCTACCGATTAACTATCGCATTGGACTCATCCGGTTTGCTGAAGCGAAAGACGCAATCAAGGTCATCAACGGTGCTGTCGTTACGCAGATGCCCCTCAACGAGGCGATGTTGGAGAGTTATATGGAAGACCCATTTGGCGGCGACGAACACCTCATTGATGCAATCGTCGAAGGCGTTCCGAAAGTGAAATTTAGTCCGTATGCCAGCCGATTTTTGCTCATCCTGACAGACGAACCGACAACCGGAAAATATCCACCTGAAGATGCGCTTAATCTATGTCTGTCATTAGGCATCCGTGCTTATATTATCGGACATCCGGGTCCCACAGATTTTCAAAAGACTCTTGTTGAAAAGACAGGCGGACGCTTCTTTACAATGCCGAAGCACCTAAACCAAGCATTTCCAAACCAATAAGATGAGTGGGCAGCCACAAGGGCTGCCCCTACAAGATGTGTATTTATTTTTTGGATCTACCATAATAACCAACAACTGACAATCACATTACGAATTACCATGGATGCAACGATCCAATCCCACATAGAAAATCTTCACAGGGAAGCACCTGCCTTATATCTTCCTTACTCCGGCTGGCTCTTTGGATCGGAGAAACGTATGGAGGTCTATGGCAACCAACAACACGTCGGACGCTTCACTAAACTAATGGAGGCATGGATGAACCTTGGGGAACCAAAATATACAGACTATCATGTTGAACTCATCTGTCCTGCGGCAGCAGATGACACCAGTTCTCACAGTTATCTCGACAAGAGACCAAACGCAACGCTGAGGTTTTCTCTGAACGAAGTTTAAGGACGCTTCGGACACCCACAAGGAGTGTCCCTACAGCCGCTTACATATTTGGACAATTCATCATAACAACAAAAAGGAGCTACTATGGCAACAACTTCCACAAGCACACAACAACACAGAGAAATGGCAACCGAAGAGGGGCCTGTCGCTGTCGCTATTGTCACCGTGAGCGACACACGTACCCCCGAAACAGACAAAAATGCAGCATTTTTACGTGAACAACTCGCTGCAGAGGGAAACAGCGTCGCTGCCTATCAGATCATCAA
This sequence comes from Candidatus Poribacteria bacterium, assembly GCA_028820845.1. Taxonomy (NCBI): domain Bacteria; phylum Candidatus Poribacteria; species Candidatus Poribacteria bacterium. The sequence continues at coordinate 14,574 of JAPPII010000011.1, read as the reverse complement.
AGACGAACCCGACCAAGTCGCTGCTGTGTTAAATAAAATGGCGGAAAGCGATGCACAGGTTATCCTTTTCAACGGCGGCACAGGTATCGCGCCACGCGACACGACGTTCGATATTCTCAATCGTAAGTTGGAAAAGACGCTCCCCGGATTTGGGGAACTCTTTCGGATGTTCAGCTATGATCAGGTCGGCGCAGCGGCGATGCTCTCAAGAGCAACGGCTGGTGTTTATCGTGGGAAAGTGGTTATCTCCACGCCGGGATCAACGGCTGCAGTGGAATTGGCATGGGAAAAACTGATTGGACCGGAATTGCAGCATCTTGCATGGGAGGTCGGACGCTAACCCGCTTCTCACCAACCACGGTAGGCGAGGTTTCTAACCTCGCCAATTCTTCCTAACAAAACACCCCAATTCATCAACCCAAATCTGACCGCTAACCCCTAAACACAACCCAGTACCCAAAACCCGTAACCCCTCACAACACCTCACGCGTAAAAGTATAAATACCCCGCAACCACGACCCGTAATAGATACCGTTCGCATAGAAAAAATAGAGCAGCTTCAACGCGATGATGCCAACCAAACAGGCAAACAGGATCGTCAGCAGGCTGTAATCCAACATTCCCATCTTCAGGGTCCGCAGTGAAGTGCGTTCCGCCATCGTCTCTGCTGAAAATCCTCGACTTTCAACGGATTCGCTGAGATGCGTCGCATGCCGAATATTCCCCGCCAAGATTGGACGAAAACTATTCAGCACCCCACGACACGTGGCGAGTAGATTGAGCCGAAGATACCGGAACCCTCGCAACCGTTGCGAGCGGAGAACTGTCGCTGCTTCATTTGCAATAACTGGAATGAAATGCAGTGCCGTTGTCACCATGAAAGCGAGTGTCGATGGCACGCGCAATTGTGTCAGTGCGAGGAGGAGATCGCGGGGTTGCGTCGTCCAGACGATAAAACACCCTATGACCAGCGTCGTGTTGAAGCGCAGAGATTGGACAATGCCGTGAAACAAGCCTTCCCGATAGACGCGGATGCCGCCTGTCATCTTCCCGATGAGCGGTAGATCGGCAGGCACGAGTGTGAATAGCACGGTGCGCGGAAACTCATTATAGAAGATTGCTTGACTGTAAATTAAGCCCCAAGTCGTGAAAAAGAGGAAGGTACAGAGGAGTCCGATTTGCCGCCACGTCGGCACGGAGGCGGCAATCAGCGTTAGGCTACCGAGAAAACAGACGAACAATGCCGTCGGACTATCCAGCAGGATAACGAGACACCCTGCAATGAGCATCATCAGGATTTTTGTGCGGGGTTCGAGTATCGTATTGCGCATACTATAAGTATAGCAGGTTTGGGGCATGTTTGCTATTTAATTGTCTGAATCGCGGATGACACAGATTAGAGATACTTCCGTCAGAACGTGCGAGGTTGGATAAGAAAGATTGGCGAAAAACGAACCTTTTTTCATAGAATCTGACTAACGTAACGAATACATCAATAGAACGCTAAGAGAGTATAAAAAAATTAAACGCAAATGGTTTAGGAAATAAAAAGGAGAAAGTATCATGAGAACCCAAATTCGCCAGGAAAATGGCATCGCAATCTTGGAACCCAACGGAAAGATAGTAGGACCCTCAGTAACAGAATTACGGGAAGTCATCTCACCACAGATAGAGACCTCCGATGCACCCCGTATCCTTATCAATTTCGAGAAGGTCAATAAGATTGACGGCTCAGGACTCTTTGCCCTCATGGAAGCACGTGCCACAGCAGCTCGGAAACAAGGACGTATCGGGGTCATCAACGTTGGGAAACACATCAAAGACTTGGTGGCTGTGAGCCGGATTGTGAGTCTCTTTGAACACTTCGATAGCGAGGATGCTGCGGTTTCGGCATTAGCAGCATAACATCTAAAACTTGGTGAAACGTCAAGAGGGGACTGGTCTAACCAGTCCCCTTCCCTTTTTAACAAGAAGAACGGCGAGGTTAGGAAACCTCGCCTACCTATTTGGCAGTTAGCGTTAGGCAGAGGGTTTCTTGTCCTTCTGCATAAGGCACTTCCCATTCAAGTTGCTCGCCATGTTTGACCCTGCCTGTACTACATCGGTACGCACCGAACCGCATCCCACGGATAGAGATATGCGCGCAATCAGCGTGCTTGGACGGCTTCGATAAGACCAGTTCCAACCGTCGTAGGTCCTTTGCGAGTGTCGCCTTCTCAATGCGTGCCTTTACCGTCTCCAGTGTCACACCGAGCGGTACGAAGGAGCCCCTGACTCCTAACCCGTCTTGTGGAATGAGGGTGTAGTCGTCCGCTGTCTCGGAGACAGCGCATCCGTAACCGACAAGCCCGAAATCAGGATCCTGGATGAGATAGGATTTCAGCATACTCAAGTTGCCGTATAATCCCATGCCGACTTCGCCAGAGAAACAGCCGTTGCGATAATAGTTGTATTCCGGTGATCCTTTCTCCGGTGGGTTGAACCGCCACTCCCTGCCGTTGTAGCCCTTGCCAGATGGATCGACACAACTCCAGACAGCCAAAGCCGCACCGTAAGCCTTTTGTAAGTAGTGGAGATCCCCCGTCTGTTCAAATCTATCAAAGAGCGGACGCGCCAAGAGCGGTGTCGGGTAGCACCCGATATACCGCATGTTCGTGCAGTAGGAGAACCACATCGGGGTTGTATCGCGACTGGCGAGGATTGTCTGCACAGTGCGCTTTTTCAACGGTTCATCGTCAGCGACCTGCGCTAAGTAGTATAACGCCGCTTTTGAGGCGTGATCGAAACAATACTCCGACGCGAACGGATATTCCTCCTCAAGGAAAAACGGGAGACATCCCTCAATAGCGTCTAAGAGCATCCGGTATTCCGTCCGCATACCTTCCATTTTCAGCGATCTCAGAAGATGTGCCAGAATCGGCGAACCCATCGGGGCATGCGTTTTGGACATGTTCCCACGGTGGTAGTCGATGTAATTCTTCGTCTCGTAGACGCTTTCGTAAGTGGAATCTTGGTAAGAAGCATAAGCCGTGTGATAGGCAAGTCTGAGGTACTCCAAGGGTTCGCGAGTCGTCTTTATTCCGTGTAGTTTCGTAATCCGATACATTTGATAGTAGATGTTATAGACATGCGGATAGTTGTAGATACGCCAGACGTAGTCCCATCGCCGCCACGACCCCTCACGGAGTCCAATGAGCGAGTTCAGTACCTGATAGTTGTCTTTATCCTGCAGTTTGCGGTAGAGAAAGTTCTCTATAAATTCATCAAGGGCGTGAATTTCCTGCTCGTTGGGGTAATAGACGTTCTTTCCGGCGAGGAATACCGGTGGCGCGAAGCACCGATCATCGCTGCCCCCCATATCAATTGAACCACAAGGTGCCTCTTCTTCTACAATCAGCCTTTCGGCATCGTTATTCCAAATCCGAAAACTGTAGTGGCAGAGATCGTCCGGATCCATGACGCGTTGATTCTCCACGATGAACCTCGCCCGCGCCTTCATCAAGGTCTCTACCGCATCTCCGTTTCAGGAAAAAGCCCATACCCAGAGATCGCTTCCAAGGGAGTGTCGCCTTGTGGGACAATAAGCAGGTGGTCGCCTTTGCCGCTTGCCCGCGTCGCGAGGATATAGGAAGAATGACCGGAGACAAACGAACTCTCAATTAATAACACCGCTTCGTCTATCTACGTCAAGCATGTAATGTGCATTGGTTAAACGGAGATACGCGTCGTGTGGAGTATAACGTGCATATTTTAGCTGCAGCATAGTGTTGCTCGCTTTCGCGCCGTAAAGGGAGATTCGGTTTTCCTTGAGCGTAAGGGTTTTAGTGGAATCTGTCAAGCGGAAAATGGTCGTCGGTAGCGCATTCAGTTCCTCTGTAGGAGCGACCTCGCAGTCGCGACTTCTAACTATGATGGAGGCGGTACCCCAATACCTGTGGGAGGGGTTTCTAACTCCGACTCCTCACTATGATTATGCACAATTCTGTAACCCAATGCCGCTTTTTTACGTTACGATTTGAAAAACCAAGATGCGACTTGCTCGGAGGATGCGGAAATGTCAAAATTGACGGGTCCAGGAGCCTTAAGACGGATACGCGTGAAAAGGACTGCCCTCTACAGCGCGATGGGACGCAGGCATCGTAACATTCGCTATGGGAGTCGGTCATCGAAAAGTCCTCAGCCCCTCAGCATTACAAGGCTTCTATGGTATGCTATCAACGCCCGCCAAAAACGGATTGGATAAAGCGAAATCTGAGAAATCAGATTCTCAAATAGCCGTCAGCAATCATACGAATGCGTATTAGGAACGATAGGCGCGGTTGGGAAACCGCGCCTATCTGTTTTTAAGGAGAAACTTCCTATTGACAGTCCCCCCAATTTGTGCTAAACTTCGGCACATGTGAAAGGCTATCACAGGAAATTCTATAACGAAGGAGACTATCAATGGCTAAACACAAAGTCTTGATTGCCAGTGGAATCAGCCAAGAAGTTGCAGATATGCTGCAGGATGCCCCATCAGAAATGGAAATCCAATTTCTACCCGAAGGCGGACAACTGAAGGACCATATTTCAGATATTGAAATTCTCTACGGCGTGGTGTCGGAGGAGGCACTCCCACACGCGACATCCTTGCAATGGGTGATGCAGCCCTTCGTCGGGGTGGAAAGGTCGATGTATCCCGCCTTCAAAGAGAGTCCCATCACACTCATAAACAGCAAGCGTCTGTATGGACCCCAACTTGCTGAGCACGCCTTCGCGTTGCTACTTTCCCTAACCCGTGGCATCAACACACAACTCGACCTGATGCGTGAGAAAGAGTGGAAGTGGCTCCCATGCGTCGAAGTGTCTGGAATGACAATGGGAATCCTCGGACTCGGCGGTATTGGTCGGGCAGTCGCCCAACGCGCCAAAGCATTCGATTTTGAAGTGATTGCGGTAGACCCAGAACCGATGGAAAAACCGGACACCGTTGACGAATTAGGACAACTCGATCAGTTACACGAATTTCTCTCCCGTTCCGAAGTGCTGACGGTCTGTTGCCCAATCACACCGCAAACCCACAAATTGCTGTCTCATGCCGAATTTGATGCCCTGCCAGAGGGTTGCTTCTTTATCAACGTCAGTCGCGGCAAGGTGGTTGATGAGGATGCCTTGGTCGCTGCACTAAAAAGTGGAAAAGTGGCAGGCGCAGGATTGGATGTCACCTATACCGAACCGTGTCCACCCGACAATCTACTCTGGACCCTTCCGAACGTGATTCTAACGTCTCATACTGCCGGTGCATCCCAGAACATTGCCAAACGCGCAATGCAGACGTTCCTTGACAACATGCATCGCTATGTGAACGGCGAACCCTTAATCAACGTTGTGGATAAGGAAAAGGGATATTAATCTTCTATCGCCAATGCTGCTAACGCATCGGTATCAATATCGACACCAATTCCGGGCACATCATCAAGGACGAAAGCCCCGTTCTCAACAGTCGGTTTTCGTGTGGTGATCTGCCCTTTCATCTGATATGCTTCCGGGGAATGCTCCATAATCAGGAAGTTCGGAATCGCTGCGGAAAATTGAACGGTTGCAGCAATTGATAAGATACCACCGCCACCGATGTGTGGTGTCACTGGAATGTTGTAGGTATCAGCAAGGCTTGCGATGCGTTTGCCCTCTGTGAGGCCAGTTCGACCGATGTCAGGCATCGTGATGTCGCAGGCGCGCCGTTCAAACACCTCCCGCAATTCATAACGCGTGCGCGTCCACTCCCCAATCGCAACCGACATATCCAACGCCGCTGCCAATGCTGCTTGCCCAGGGATGTCTTCAGGTGCCGTCGGCGATTCTAACCACAATACATCCAATTCCTCAAGCCCACGTCCGAGCATAATCGCCTCTGGGACGCTGTATTGGGTATGGAGATCGACCATCAATTTGATTTTTGGACCCACGGCTTCGCGGACTGCCGCGACAATCTCCAAAATCTCGGCGCGCCCGTGCGTTGCGTGAATCTTTAACCCACCATAGCCTTGTGAAACGTGTTTAGTCGCTTGCTCGACGGCTCTCTCCGGTGTGGTGCCTCCTACGCCAGCATACAAAGGAATCCTATCCCGATACCGACCCCCGAGGACTTTGTGAACGGGTTTGCCAGACGCCTGTCCGATGATGTCCCATAACGCAATATCACATCCAGCGAGCGCATCAATAAAGAATCCCGTATAGTGCCCACGCTCCCGCATGGAGGTAAACATGCGCTGCCAGAGGTATTCCACATCAAACGGATCTTTTCCCATGAGTACTGGACGACATAAATCTTCGACAATCGTTTTGGATGTGCGTGGGGAGACCGGACTTTGTGCTTCGCCGTAGCCGACGATTCCGTCTGACGTAGTGATTCGGACAACCGTCGTCTCATGGTGGCGTGAATAGATGGAACGCCACCCTTCGGGGGCAACGGAATAATGCGGTCCCTGTTGTGTTGATGATCTCTCGGGTTGGAACCGAAGCGCGAACGCCTCAACGTGTGTAATTTTCATAATTCAATACCTCTGGAGGCGGGATTAACCTCAATCTTTCTCACGGATTTCCTTGAACTTTTACCTAAATCAACGTAAAATATGAGCAGATGGTTCATTTTTCCCGCTAACACGCCAACGATCCTTCATGGACTTCCAGTCATCCAGTAGACGCTCACTATGTCTTCATCAGCACGCACACCTACAGAAACACCAAACCGTGAAAAAATTACCGCCCGTACCATTCTTATATCTCTGCTACTTTTACCTTTCATCTACAAATGGCATATCGAATGTGAAGCACTCCGATACACGTTCCCGACGTTGATGGCACCCTTCTACAGTGTTGTGTTCACGCTCTTGGTCATCGCCACAATCAACCTCGTGTTAAAAAAATATGTAGCCAAGCACGCCCTAACAGGTGGCGAACTGATTAGCCTCTATGTGCTAATGTCCATAACACTTCTGTTCATGTCTTACGATATGTTCCTCCCGCTCGTCTCAATTATTGTCCACGCCTTCTATTTCGGCACACCCGAAAACGAGTGGCGCGAACTGTTTTGGAGCTACTTACCAGATTGGCTAACAATCAACGATTCAAGCGTGCTGCGCGCCTTTTATCTCGGCGATGAACCGTTTTTTGAGACCTATTATTTAATGAAATGGGCGATCCCGACGTTCTGGTGGTGCGCCTTCACCTTCGCGCTTATCTTCGTGATGCAGTGTATCAACGTTATCCTCCGAAAGCAGTGGACAGAACAAGAACGGCTCGTATATCCGATCGTTGAACTCCCGTACCAACTCGCCTACAATACAAACCGATTCCTTCGCAATCGGGCGATGTGGTGGGGCTTTGGCATTGCCGCAATCATCAGTCTTTTCAACGGACTCAACATCTTTTTCCCATCTATTCCAGCATTCCCCAATAAGCACATACCTCTCAACGCGCTATTCACCGAAAAACCGTGGACGGCACTCCTCCGGGGCGGAAATGCAATCATTATCTACCCATTCGCAGTCGGACTCGGATTCCTCATGCCACTCGAACTGCTTTCATCCTGTCTCCTCTTTTTCTTTCTCTATAAAGTGCAATATTTCATTGCGATCCTAACAGGGCTGGAGAACGTTCCTGGTTTTCCTTATCCTTACGAACAGAACATCGGGGCGTATATTGGTATCTGCGCGGTCGCCCTTTGGGGTACACGTCGGCACATCTGGCGGGCATTTCGTACGGCGTTTGGACAAAGAGGAACAGCCGATGCCGCTGAACCGATGCGATACAGAAGCGCATTTCTGGGTCTCGTTCTCGGTGGAATATTCATCATCGGATTCGCAATGCGCGGCGGAATGGCACTGTGGATTGCGATCCTATTTTTTGCCGCACATTTCGCAACGATTGCGATTCCACTTACACGCATCCGAGCACAAATCGGCTTTCCTATTCACTCAACAACCTTTATTGGTCCACACCATAGCCTCGTCAGCATACTCGGCACGCGGCGCATCAAGGCACAAAACCTGACCTGGTTTTCCCTCTTTTTCTGGTTCAACAGAGACAACCGGAGTCATCCAATGCCGCATCAACTTGAAGCATTCAAACTCGCCGAACGCGGCAACCTTGACGTAAAAGGTCTGTCCCGTCTTATGCTCACCTTAACAGTCATCGCAATGCCGTTGTGTATCTTCATGTTAGTAGAGACGTTCTTCAACCTCGGCGTTAATACCGGTAAAGTAGGCGGACAGATTAATAGTTTCGGCGGGAGAGCGTATCGCTTCCTTGAGGGGTGGCTCACTTCGCCACAAGACCCAAACAGCGGTCATATCGCCGCGATAACGATCGGCTTCTCCCTAACACTCCTACTTTCAGCCGTACGGAGTCGGCTGTTTTGGTGGCCGATCCATCCGCTCGGTTATGGAGTCTCCTTCCATCTCCATCTCTTTTGGGCAGCGTTTATTATCAGCGCGCTCGCCAAATGGAGCGTCCTTAAATACGGTGGGCTCGGTCTCTACCGAAAGGCAGTTCCACTCTTTCTTGGCTTGGCATTAGGAGATTTTGTGATGGGAAGTTTCTGGAATATCTTAAGCATCATCCTCGATAGGCCGACGTATACGTTTTATTATTGATTAGCAGTCAGCAATCAGCGGTCAGATGTTCGGATCCAGGGTTTCCGTTCTACCATCTTGCGTCTCCCCATTTTGTGTGATATACTGTTGAGATACAGTTTCGATTAACTTTAGACGAATTGGCAATCCTAAAAGCGAAGTGTCAGCTCTACCACTACAAAGGACTCCCATCAAAGATGAACGTCCCGTTATCACTTATAGAGAATAGCCTCTCAAAATCTCTCAAATACGAGATTCGGCTCGCAAAATGCACGAAGTTCAAGAAGAATCGTATTTTTCGCTGTTGGGTCGCCGATGGACCGAGTTCCTTGCCAGAGATGTTTCTCGTCAAGATGGCGAGACATACTAAACGTGAACCATATAATCCTAAATCGGATTGCGTTGGAAGCCCGGCTTGGAAATTCTTCAATGAATGGGCTGCACTTCAATTCTTGGGTGAAATTGATAGCACTCAGACAATCAGTCCCAAGTTCATTACGGGCGATGTTGTTCAGGGTTTCATCGCATTTGAGTACGTGCCGAAAGCACGTTCACTCAGAGATATCTTACGTAATGCCAACGCACACGAGCGAAGACATGCCCTATTGACTTACGCGCAGGCAATCGGACGTATGCACGGAGCTACCTATAGCAGAAGAAACCAGTGGCTCCGTTTGCGTACGAGTCTCGGAACATTCCTACAGGCGGACCCAAGCACATTTGATGGAATTCTCCGAACTTTTCGCAGGCTCGCAACATTTGTTGAACAACCCGTATCTGTCGCCGTTGAGACTGAGTTATCTGAATTAAAGGAGATGCTTTCGGATGCCGACCTCTTCTCTGCCCTCAGGCATGTGGACATCGCGCCCCAGAATTATCTATTGTTTAATGACGGTGCAAAGATTGTTGACTTTGAGTACAGTGTCTACGGGCACTTTCTACTTGATGCACCTCTCGGTCCTTATCCCTTTCCAGTGCGTTGGGAGTATGATGATATCCTGGCGAAAGAAATCGAAAGTGCCTATCGGGCAGAATTATCTTCTGGTTTTCGAGGAGCACTGGATGATAGTATTTATTACAAGGGAACACTGGCAGCTTGGATATATTGGTTGCTACGTCTTGGTCCCGTTCCGCGGACGCGTGGGAATACGATGAAAGGGATTGATTCGCTCGTATGTCGGTGTAAAGCGGTCGCATGTCTGAGCCATGAAATTGAGTGTCTGCCACGGATAGGACGTATATTTGCGCAAGTCGCAGCAGTTTACGAAAGTCATTGATGATTCCAGATTCTTTCCATAATGTGTTTGCTGCCATTACCTTGTGATGCCTTCACAATTATTGGACTAAAATCGTATGTATCTACGCTATTTTCAATAACGGAATCCATCTCGGGAGATGTAACTGAAATGACAATTAACGGGGTCTTTTTTGATTTATACGGAACACTCTTGGTATACGGAAATATGGATGCCGCATGGTCCGATTGGTTAAAGACCCTGCATGCGCAGCTCAGGTTGTGCGGATTGACTCTTTCAATTGAGTCACTTGCCAAAGCGTGCGATCAGTTTTACAGTAAAAGTGAGCCAACGCCACGACAGCACGATTTGACGGTGTTTGAACAGCGTATCCAAAACCTCTGCTTTGATTTAAAACTGAATCTCGCCGCTGAAGATATAAAGGTGATAGCGAATAAAGTTGCCAACGCTTGGCAAAAACATATATCGCTCGATTCTGAAGCACACCACGTGCTGCATACGCTCCATCGTTCCAAAAAACTTGCTCTCGTGTCCAATTTCGATCACCCTCCGCACGTTCATTCGGTCCTCAACAAACTCGATCTCACACCCTATTTTGATTCGATTGCTATTTCCGCTGAAGTAGGGGTCAAGAAACCGGATCCGCGCATATTTGACTCGGTATTTGAGCAGACTGGAATGAATCCCGAAGAAGCCATTTATGTCGGGGACACAAAGGATGATACTAATGCCGCCCGCGGCGCAGGTCTTATTCCAATACTGATACAAAGAGATAACGAAGGCAATGCCTTTGACTTCAGCGTCAATAAACACAATATGAACGAAAAAGAATACATAACGGATGTGAAGACAATAACCAAACTTTCTGAACTGCTAACACTGTTTCCTTAAACCCTATGTCTCTAACCAACATCAATAAGCATTAGCATGGGAGCATAGAAATGGCTGTAAAGGTAGTTATTTTCGATTTAGGCGATGGCAATAGTGACGAACTTCAAGGTGCAGCGCAGGTTGGGATGTTTAGGTGGATTCATTTTCCACTACATTCATATTTCCTTGCCACAACCTTTGCATCTCTTCGCATGTTTCCAAAAGCACCTCTAACGTTCCTTCCGCTTCTATTCTTCCGTCCTTGAGAACGACTATATTATCGGCGTGTTGTAAGGCAATAGGGCGATGTGACACGACAATGTACGTGCTTATGGGTAAACTATTTGAAGTCCGCCCGCGTCTTGCAAATACCCGATTCCATAACTTTTGCTCTGTTTCCACATCAAGTGCACTGGAAAGATCATCAAACACCAATAACTCAGGCTCACGCACCAACATTCGCGCCGCTGCTGTTCGCTGGCGTTGTCCACCGGAGAGTCTAACACCTCTGGGACCAATCACTGTACCCAGTCCACTTTCAAATGCTTTGAGATCGTCCTCCATCACTGCTGCCCAGATCGAAGCCGGAAGATTGACGTTATCTTCCGGTAGCCCCATCAGAATATTGTCTCGAAGGGCATCGCTGAAAAGTCGTGGAACTTGAGGCGTGTATGCACAGCGTGGGGGTACGAGGAACGATGCCGCATCCACGATGGGTTTACCATTCCAGTAAGCGTTTCCGGTGTCTCGAGGTAGATGCCCTAATAGGACCTCTAAAAGCGTTGTTTTACCAGAACCAACCCGTCCGGTAATGACAGTAATGGTCCTGGCTTCAAGGCTGAGGTTGATATTTTCAATCCCGCGTCCGGTATCTGGGTAACGATAGGTTAACTCTTCGACTTCAAGGCGACTTAGATGATGACTTCTGTTTTTGACGATGAGGGGAACGCTCGGAAAGTTACCGCGTAGGTATACCGGTCCAAGTCTGAGTAGTTTCTCTTGTGTATCATCGGCTGTCAGTTCAGAAAGTCGTTTCAGAGAAACACCGGCCTGCTTGAACGCTGCTAACAAACGTCCAAGCCAATTGGCGAATCCTAATACCGAAATCTGTCCGAGCGCGATGTAATTAACAAACAGTGCGAAATCACCTACGGTAAAAACGCCGCCTCTCATCATCTCGCCAGCCAATATTAAAATCACGCCCATCGCGAGGTTGATTGTTGTCGAATTCATCGAAGTTAGCAATTGGTTGAAAAGTTGATCTTTGACAACAGCCTTGCGTCTTGCCTCGCTGAGTCTATCAAAATGGTGAACGGCATTCGCCTCGGTGTCTGCCACCTTGATCGCCTGTGCTGCCCCGAAAAGTTCGCTGAGAAAGCCGGTGACACGACCTGTGGCTTCACGGTTTGCACGCCGATAAGTTTGAATGCGCTGACCCAGCCCGTTCGTTAGGGCTACAATTGCTATCATGGGTAGAAAGGCGAATAGTGTAATGAAAGCATTGACACGCAACAACACAACCAACGCAATAAGAGCAGATAGCGCGTGTCCGCTCAATTCAATAACTATTGTGATGGGAGCAACTGCACCTTGCGCATCATCATCAAAACGATTGATTATCTCACCGGGGTTTTGCACAGAATGAATATCTGCGTCTCGCAGGAGGGATCTGAACAAATTCTTGCGAATCAGTGTTTGAAGTTTACCTTCAAAATAGGCATAGGTTGCAGCATAGCTCTGTTCAAATATTTGGATAGTCAACCGCGTGCCCAAGAAGAGAATCACCAAGGTCCACAGATCGAAACGGACCGGTGTTTCACCTGTTAAGGCGTTAAAAAACTCACGTATGATTAACCCAATGAGGAGTGGCAAACCATAATAAGCCAAGGAAAAAATAAAACTAAGACCATACAACAGCGGGCTAAAACGGATTAGCCGCCAGAAATAGTGTCGTTTCCTTTCACTGTTGAGCGGTAGTATTTTCACGTTAGAAACTCCTCTAACCCTGTTCGCAAGAGACCAAAAAGAATGGAATTGGGATTCGCTGCCAGATTTTCATATTCTCCATATTCTCTGATCCGCCCTTCCTCGAGAATCATAATTTCGTCTGCGCGCTGCACAGTCGAAAGCCGATGTGCAATTATAATCGCAGTCCGATTTCTCAGGAGTGTGTCTATTGCTCGCTCAAGGTGCCTTTCAGTGGCAGGATCCAGACGCGATGAGGCTTCGTCCAAGATTATCAATCCGGGTTCCCTGAGGAAAACTCGCGTAAATGCCAACAGCTGCGCTTCGCCAGCAGAAAGTCCACCGCCCCCTGAAGGAAGTTCTGTATCAAGTCCGTCCTGCAGCGCATCGTACCAAGCACCCAATCCCAAGGCTCGGAGACCCACAAGGACTTGATCATCCTCAATTGTTCGATCAAACAAGGTTAAGTTATCTCGAACAGATGCCTGAAAGAGTTGGACATCCTGTGTGACGATGCCGATGTGCCGACGCAGGTCAGACAATTGTAGGTTCTTTAGGTCTGTGTCGCCTAAGTAAATCGTGCCATCACTGGTGTCGTAGAGACGAAATAGAAGACGAGAAAGCGTGGTTTTTCCGCTTCCGGTGCGTCCGAGCAGACCCAGTACTTTACCCGGACTTAGATGAAATGACAGGCTCTTGAGAATGGGTTGCCCCGGCTGGTAGGAAAAGGATATATTTTGGCACTCAACTGACAATGCTCCCATAGGAAGAACCGCTCCTGAACCATCTTGGATTTTGGGTTCAGTTAGCATAAGTTCCCGAACACGCCTGATGCTAACCTTAACCATTTGGAAGTCCTCTATCTGGCGTTGAATCCTGTTCAGGGGTGCATGCAACATCTGGAGATAATGGAGAACAAGATAGACTGTCCCGATAGTAATAGCATCGGCTTGGAATAGGTATGCACTAAGTCCCATCACAGTCGCGAAACCGACAGCGAATACAACGTTCGATATAGTCCACCCCACATCAGTGATAACATCGGCTTTGAATTTTGATAGGACTGATCGTCTCATGACCTCATGAAAACGCCGCATCACATAAGCGATTGCGCCATTAGCCCGAATGTCTCGGAGTCCAGAAAGACGTTCCTCAAGAAAACTCGACAGATCGGCACTCGCCTGTCTCTCAGTGTCCCAATAAGGCTCAGCGAGAAGCTGTGAGCGAATATGAACCATCAAATAGACCGTCACAAGGACTCCGAGGATCGCACTCAGTCGCCAGTCTTCGTAAAAGAGGACAATCAATGTGCCAACTGATAACAGAATGCCACCTAATATCTCCATCACAAACTGAGAAAAAAAGTTAGCAAGCCTATCTACATCGCCATCAACGCGTTCAATCAATTCACCGGGCGTGTGGGTGGTATGGAAGGAAGTATCCAATCCTAAAATATGAAGGGTCAAATCTGTCCGTAGGCGGTTGGTTGTCCGCCAACTCACATCACTGCTGACGTATACTGAGAAGGCAGATACAGCCTGATGAATCAATCCGACACCAATGAACAGGAGCCCGGCTTGAATCAATTTCTGTAGTGCCTCGGTGGATCTCGCAGTATCAATGAAATGACGCACAATTAATGGATTGATGAGTTGTAAACCGATACTGCCAAACAAGAGCAGTGTCATCAGCAAAACTCTTGGCCACTGTGGTTTGAGGTAGTCAATAAGTAAACCCCAATATTGACTGCGTGGTATTTTCATATAGTATATCTAATGAAGCAGGAACCTGTCCTTTCGTTTCCCAGAGTTTTTTATATCGCAATAAGTAGTTTTGGACATAGGCAATTTCAGTTTTCTTAATGTTATCAC